>JBAXXD010000046.1:0-28319 GCA_037128135.1 Verrucomicrobiia bacterium | reverse complement strand
GGCTGCAAGGGAGCGCCGACACTCGCCGGGCGACGATTGCGCAGCGTCGTTTTCCTCAAAATAAATCGCTGGTGGTAATCTTCCATGGCGCGGCGAATCAATTCCGAAGCACTATTCCCAACCTGTTTGGCATAAATCGAAAAATCACGATAAATCGGATCAGATACATTGACGGTGATGGTTTTCATACATCCCAAGATACTTATCTTTGAAAGAGCGTCAAGCGGCAAAGTTGGCAGGAGGGAAGAAAATCGGAAATTGGGAAATCGGAAATGAGAAAGGCGGGAGCCGGAAGCGGGCGGAAAATTAGAAAGCGAAGGATTGGCCACGAAAAGGAGAATGGCTGGCAGACGAAGACGCTATGCAAAAGGAAGATTGAATCGAGCGGAGCCGTTTTCTGGATTTTCCATTTCTGATTTCCGAGTTTCTCGTTTTCTGTGAATCCTCGTGCCTTTTTGCGGCAAAAGAATCGTTAATGCGATCCGGCCAGCGGCAGGGAAGAATCCGGAAGGTTGGCCACAAAAAGGCGCGAAGGATCACGAAAAGGAGAAGGGCGCGGCGAATCGTGGGATGAGGGCTAATGCTCCGCGACAAGGCTCCATTCGTCTTCAAGGCCGAGGCGGGCGACCCAGCGAAGAAGTTGCGTGTCATCGGCGAGGCAACGCGCGTCCCTCATCGCCCGGATGTCCTCGAGATTAATCTCCTGCATAGCCGGTCACAAAAATTCTTCGCGTCCTGGCTTCCAATGCGGGCTCGGTCCAATCCGGGTGCATGGATCTCAGGCCGCTCTTTTTGATTTCCCAGGCTGTCTTGTAAAGAGACAACGCGGTTTCGAGGCGTCGCGCCGGGGACATTTTCCGGATCAGGTCGTTTTGGATTTCTTCCGCTTTGCGAAGGTGGTCGGGCATGGGAAGAAAATCGGAAATTGGGAAATCAGAAATGAGAAAGGGGAGAAGCCGGCAGTATTCAGTCGGCAGTTGGCAGGGAGGGAAGAAAATTAGAAATTGGGAAATCAGAAATGAGAAATCGGAGGGGTGGAAACGGCGGCGCTCCTACACCAGGATATATTGGATCAGGGAGGGCGAGTTTTCTCCGATCAGCGATGGGCGGATTCGGTGGTCGAACGTGGCCAGAGTCCCCTGTTTCCTTTGGCAAAGTTTCAGGAGATAGGCATCGGTGGATTGCGCGGATCCCAATGGCACCTTGCGGGCCGCCAGCCATTCGGAAAGCGAATAATCGTCGCTCCAAAAGGCATGCTTCTCTGAAGCCGCCTTGAATTCCTCCAACCGGCCGGCGAGATCCGACATCGGCAATGGGGTGTTGGGATAAGCGGGATGCGAGAGGATTCTCAACACTCCGTTTTCTGTAATCGGACATGTGCTCCAACCGGTTGCGCCGGTCTGCGGGAACCATTCATGCGCGGCGACATGGTGGATGTGTGCCTCATCGAACAGAGCTACCAACACATTGACATCCAGAAGGTATGGCATCCCTATTCGTCCCTCAGTTTATTGACGATATCGAGCGTGACAGACTCGGCATCTGGTCTCCGGGCAATGATTCTGAGACCGTTGCGCACAACTTCATTGTGCACAGGAGATTTGAGGCTCTTGCGGATGAGGTCTGAAACCGCCTTGCCAAGACTCAACCGCTGATGCCTGGCTAAACTTTTGGCCACTTCCAATACATCATTTTCGATATCCAGCGTCGTTCTCATCATCACATCATCGCATCAAGTGCGATGATGTCAAATGTGTATTGATATAACGGAGCGCCTGTAATGGAAATGATTCAGGCGCTATGCGGTCCCTCGCCCGGCATCCGTCGTTGGGCGACCGATCTGCCGGTCTGACCCGAGAAAATCCAGGACCTGGGAGGCGAGTTCTTCCGGGGTGTGCGCTCCGGCGTCGAGGCGGATCTCGGGCGCCTCGGGTATTTCGTAGGGCGAGTCAATGCCGGTGAAGTTTTTGAGTTCGCCGCGACGGGCTTTTTTGTAAAGCCCCTTCGGGTCGCGCTGTTCGGCGATATCGAGCGAGGCGTCCATGAAAACCTCGATGAACTCACCTTCTGGCATCAGAGAACGGGCCATCCGACGCTCGGATCGGAACGGCGAGATGAATGCGGTGACCACGATCAAGCCGGCATCCGCCATGAGTTTCGCGACCTCGGCGATGCGTCGAATGTTCTCGACGCGGTCTTCGTCGGTGAACCCGAGGTCCTTGTTGAGCCCGTGGCGGACGTTGTCGCCGTCAAGCAGGTAAGTATGCCGCCCGAGCGCGTGGAGTTTCTTTTCGACGAGATTGGCAACGGTGGATTTCCCGGAACCGGAGAGGCCGGTGAACCAGAGGACGCACGGCTTCTGGCCCTTGCTGGCGGCGCGGGCGGCCTTGTCCACATCGAGGTGCTGGATGTGGATGTTGTGCGACCGGCGCAGGGCGAAGCGGATCATTCCCGCGCCGACCGTATTGTTGGTGTAGCGGTCGATGAGGATGAACCCGCCCGTATGGCGGTTCGTCGCGTAGGGGTCGAATGCGACCGGGCGGTCGAGCATGATGTTGCACATGCCGATGGCGTTGAGTTCGAGTTTCTTCGCGGCGGTGTGCTCGAGGGTGTTCACGTTCACCTGATATTTGATTTCGGTGACCGAGGCGGTGGCGGTGGTGGTGCTCATCTTGAGCAGATACGGCCGCCCCGGAAGCATCGGTTCGTCGTGCATCCAAACCAGGGCGACCTCGAACTGGTCGGCCACCTCGGCTGGCGCATCGGCGGCGGAGATGACATCCCCGCGCGAAATATCAATTTCGTCCTCAAGGGTGAGTGTGACCGACTGCCCGGCTACAGCTTCGGGCAGATCCCCGTCGCGCGATACGATTCGCGCGACCCGGCTTTCCTTCCCGGATGGCTGAACTCTGATCCTGTCCCCGGCGGAAATCGAACCGCCCGCGATGGTGCCGACGAACCCGCGGAAATCAAGGTTCGGGCGGTTCACCCACTGGACGGGGAACCGGAACGGTGCGCTTCGCATCCGTTCGTCGTCGATTTCGACAGTCTCCAGGCACCCCATCAGTGTCGGCCCGTGATACCATGGCATGCGGTCGCTTGCGGTCACGATATTTTCCCCTTTCAAGGCCGACACCGGAATGAATGTGATGTCCTCAATCCCGATCTGCGCCGCGAATTTCAAATAATCTTCGGAAATCCGGCGGAAGACGTCCTCGCTGTAATCCACGAGATCCATTTTATTGATCGCCACGACGAAATGGCGGATCCCGAGGAGCGAGACCAGGTAGCTGTGCCGCCGAGTTTGCGTCAGATTCCCCTTGCGGGCATCCACGGTGAGCACCGCCACGTCCGCAGTCGAGGCCCCGGTGACCATGTTGCGCGTGTATTGCTCGTGCCCGGGCGTGTCGGCCACGATGAACTTCCGCTTGTCGGTCGAGAAAAACCGATAGGCCACATCGATCGTGATCCCTTGCTCACGCTCGGCCGCCAATCCGTCCACCAGCAGGGCCAGATCCATCTCGTTCCCCTGGGTCCCGAATTTTTTTGAGTCCGCCTCGACGGCGGCGAGTTGATCCTCAAAGATCATTTTCGACTCGAAAAGGAGGCGCCCGATGAGCGTGCTTTTGCCGTCATCCACGCTGCCGCACGTGATGAAGCGGAGAAGACGCTTATGCTCGTGGGCGTGGAGATACTGCCCGATGTCGGTCGCGATGAGGTCGGAAATGTGCGCCATCAGAAATAGCCTTCCTGCTTTTTCTTTTCCATCGAGGCCGCCGCGTCGTGGTCGATCACGCGTCCCTGCCGCTCGGAGGTTTTCGTGAGAAGCATTTCCTGGATGATTTCCGGGAGGGTGGCGGCGGCAGACTCGATCGCCCCGGTAAGCGGATAGCAGCCGAGCGTCCGGAAGCGGATCATTTTCATCACCGGCGACTCGCCGTGGTGAAGCGGCATCCGGTCATCATCCACCATGATGAGCGTCCCGTCGCGCTCAACGACCGGACGCTCGGCGGCGTAGTACAGCGGCACGATCGGGATGTTTTCCAGATGGATGTATTGCCAGATGTCGAGTTCTGTCCAATTCGAGAGAGGGAACACCCGGATCGATTCGCCCTGGTGCTTTCTCGCGTTGTAGAGGTTCCACAGTTCCGGCCGCTGGTTCTTTGGATCCCAACGGTGCTGAGCGGACCGGAACGAGAAGACGCGCTCCTTGGCCCGCGATTTTTCCTCGTCACGCCGGGCTCCGCCAAAGGCGGCATCGAAGCCATGTTTCTCCAGGGCCTGCTTGAGCCCCTCGGTCTTCATGATGTCCGTGTGGATCGCCGAGCCGTGGGTGAACGGGTTGATGTCCTTCTCCACTCCCTCCGGGTTGATGTGCACGATCAACTGCATTCCGGACTCCAGGGCCATGCGCTCGCGAAGCGAATACATGTCGCGAAACTTCCAGCGCGTGTCCACATGCAGGAGCGGAAACGGCGGCACGGCCGGGTAAAAGGCCTTGCGCGCCAGATGCAGCATCACCGCGCTGTCCTTGCCGATCGAATACATCATCACCGGATTCGACGTTTCCGCGACCACCTCGCGCATGATGTGGACGCTCTCGGACTCGAGCTGTCGAAGGTGGGTCATGGTCGTAAACGGGAAGCCGAGACTTCACCAAATGGTTTTGCAGCCGTAGGTCTTGAAGGGCTCATCCGGACTGATGATGGCCAGATCATACACGAGGCCCTCGGCTGCAATGAGCCGGTCAAACGGGTCGTTGTGACCCGCAGGCAATTCGATCGAGCGGTAGAGGGATTCCCGAACGAGATCCAGGATTTCAATATTTTGCAGCCGGACTTGCTCTTCAATCCAGTAGCGCGGAAGCTGGGGCAGAGGAAGCTTGCCGGTGCGGTATTTCAGGGAGATTTCCCAGACCGATGCGAGGCTCATGTGCCGCGCTTGGCCCTCCTCCCCGAGCTTGCGTGCGGCTTCTGCGCTCAGTTGGCCCGGCGCGCTTGTCAGCCAAATAAACGTGCATGTGTCCAATAAATACCCGCTCACAGGCCCCACTCCTCCATCTCCTGTTCGCTCAGGGGAGCGAAAGCATCCGCAGGGATCTCAAATCCGGCGGATGTCGGCACGCCCACAGGCGGGTTTTTCTTTGCTACTACTATTGCCGGAACAATCTTTGCCACAAGCTGTTTCCCCCGGCAGACCAGAACTTCCTCCCCTGTCTCCACGGCATGAAGTATCCGAGAGAGATGCGTTTTTGCTTGGTGAACAGTAACAGTCATTGGAGAAAAATAGATTTAGTCATGACTAAGTCAAGTTTTCTGTTTTCCGGAATCTTGCGGAGAGGGCGCGTTCGAAGCTCGAAAGTTCGCGGAGCAGAGAATTATAACGCGAATAGGCATCCCCTCCCTCGTTGCGCAAAATGCGGTAGAGGGTCAGTTCCCCCTGCAAGAAATGAGGAATGAAGTCGCCGGGGACGAATGCGGTTGCCTGCAGCTTGGGAAGGGCGACCACAGCCAGGCAGGAACTCACGGTCGTGCGGCGGGCAAGGAGATCCTTGATCCCGGCCCGGATGATTCCGGCACCAGGCAGTCCGTCAAGATTCCACGCCTTGCGGCAAGGAACGTCACTTTGGCTGGCAGAACTCATATACGGATTCGGCGAAGCCAGGAATATCAATCGCCGGATAACGAATCAGACCGGGTCGAATGCTTTCAAAGAGCTCCAGCAAGCGCGGGGAACAGATCAACTCCCGATCCATCATGGCGCCGACATCGGCGAGATCCCGCGCGTGGCCGCGCTCGAGCTTTGCAAGGGCCTGGGCAAAGAAGTCGTAGTGATAAAAATCCAACAGGCCGGCCCGGGCGATCGCATTGCCCGCCGCAGGCGGGCAAGCTGCCGCCTTTGGTCATCAGGGGGATTTTGCCCCCGGGCCATGCAACTTTTTCGGATTTTCTTTCCTGTTTTTCACAGGGCCGCGCGGATCCGGCGGGTTAGCTTACCAGAAATTTCAGAATCCAGGGCATCATTTTCTGTCCGCGCTCCATCCAATGTTTGAGCCGTTCGATCCGCTGGAAAGTAATTTTTTTGTCATGCTCGTTCATGAGCATGGCCTCGGTCTCCATGCGCTTGATGCGCTGGAGGGCCGTCTTCATGCGGGGGTTCAGCTCGTCCTTGATAAACGAGGTCGCGAATTTGCTGAGCTCGAGATCCGCAACGTAGTGATCCCGCCGTTCACCGGGCATATAGACCACCTTGACTGCTCCCACCGAGCGGAGAAGCTTCAGGCCCTGGCTCGCCGCCCCTATGCTGATCTGCAGCCGCTCGATCAGGTCATCCATCGAAAGCGCGCGCGGCGCCACGAAGAGCAGCCCGTAAATCTCCCCCACCGACTTCGGCAGACCGAGCAGCTTCAAAAAGCCGATGAACATCTCGATCGCTTCGATGTCCAGCTCTGACAAACGCGCCGGTTTTTCCAAAAGGGAATTCATCTATTTCGCGATCTTTTACACCCGCCCCGCGAACTTTTCAATAAAAAATGAAGAAAATGATACGCGGAGGATCGGGATCTCGTTTTCTTCTGTCAATTTCTTCTTGCCATGGGGGCGATTTTTTGTTGTTTGTATGCGCCATGAAAGCCGTTGCCGCCCTCCTGATCACGTTGATGTTAACGTTTTCCGCCCATGCGGACATTCAAGCACCACCGGCATCGGATCAAGGTCCGACGCGGAAGCTTGGGCGCGGGCTGAGCAATATTGCGTTTGGGGTCACGGAGATTCCGGATCAGATCATGTCGGTGAATTATGCGGAGGGGAATTCCGCCGCGTGGAGCTACGGTTTGGTGCGGGGGGTGGGGCGGTTCTTTGCTCGGCTGGGATACGGGGTGTATGAGGTCGCGCTTTTTCCGTTCCCGACGCACAAAGGGACCTACTATCCGCCTTACCGTAGCGACATTCCCTGGATCAATTCCGGGTATCAGGAGTTCCCGCCGGAGCTGGGATTTGACACCCGATACAACTACGTCCGCGACTACCAGCGGGATCCGAACTGATCGC
The DNA here is from genome assembly GCA_037128135.1 of Verrucomicrobiia bacterium. Taxonomy (GTDB): domain Bacteria; phylum Verrucomicrobiota; class Verrucomicrobiia; order Chthoniobacterales; family Terrimicrobiaceae; genus QYQL01. The sequence goes on along the minus strand of JBAXXD010000046.1, from coordinate 21,270 downwards.
GCGATCGATTTTTCAGCAGCCGCCCGCAGCCTGACTGCCGGCGGCTGTTTTGTTTTGCGAGGGGATCCACTCGGTTTCGAGTGTTCCGCTGAGCTGGTTCTCCCGCCTGGCGAGGAGGTAGAGGAAATCGGAGAGCCGGTTGAGGAAAACGAGCGGCTGGCGGGAGATCGGCTCCACTGCGGCGGCGGACACCGCCTCGCGCTCGGCCCGCCGCGCAATCGTCCGGGCGATGTGGATCTGGGCCGCGGCAGGGGATCCGCCGGGGAGGACGAACGCCCGGAGCGGCGGAAGTTTTTCTGTGAGAAGATCCATTTGGCGCTCGATCCGTGCGATGGACTCGTCGGTGATCCTCGGGCATTGGCCGGGCTTCGGAGCGGTGGCCAGATCCGTGCAGAGATCGAAGACAAGGAACTGGAGGGCAACAAGAGCCTCCTGAACCTCGGCGGATGGCGCGGCCGCCAGGGCGGCTCCGAGAACCGAGTTCATTTCATCCAGCGTTCCATAGGCCACCACGCGCGGGTCGGCTTTTGAGACGCGCTGCCCGGAAAACAGGCTCGTCTCCCCGCCGTCGCCGGTTCCCGTATAAATCCTCATCGGAACCGGCGGCATCGCATGCCCGGCCGCCCGGTCCGGCGGCTACCAGTCCGCATTGGTTCCCCGGGTGTCGAGGTGGGTGAATCCCGGATAGCGTCCGACGCCGCCCTTGAAGAGCCCTTGCTTGCGCATGTCGCGGGCGGTGGCGGAAACTTTTCGCGGCGAGCAGTTGAAGCGCACATCGATCGCATTGTTGCGCATGTGGTAGGAATGGCTCTTCGCCCCCGGGCAGGTTGCGTTGTAGGCGGGCGACCGGTAAACCGAGATCACCTCACCCACCGGCTCGCCGAGCCGGACGGCCACCTTGTCGAGCGCCATTAGCGTGCTGCGGATATTCCCCCAAAGCTGGCGCGGAGGCAGCGTGTTGTGCACCCGTCCGTGAGCCTTCGCGTGCGTGTCCATGATGTCCTGCACGGAAATTTTCCGGAGGCCGATGCGGTTCAAAAAATTCCGGTAGGCCTCGCCGCCCGGACCGATCACCCCGCGCAGCGAGGGGGGTATGTCGGAGTTGCCGCCCGGTTCCTCTCCACGAAAAACGTCCAAGATGTTCCACATGGCATCCGCTTTGCCCGCGCCCATGAGCAAACCGGTGCCGGTACAAAAGGCCAGCCCCAGCAGCCGACGGCGCGGGATATGAATTCCAGTTGTTTTCATCATCTCTGTATAAAACAAAGCACAAAACCGCGTTCGTCAAAGCGATTTTTTGAAAAAGTTAAGCACATGCCGTGCCACGAACCGCCTGAGGGAAAGAAAATATCCGGCCCGCGATTTCCGGTTGGCCGGAGCTGCGGTGTTTCCGGTTGGACAAACCGGTCGGCGGGGATCCATGATATGCGGCATGGTGGAAAATGTCAGGCGCACGATTTTGGAATTGCGGAGGGACTGCCGCACGGGGCCGCTCACCTGCCGCGTGGGCGGGCAGATCGAGGAGTTGACGAAGAAGGACTCCGCAAACGGAAAGCCGTATTGGGAGGTGAAGCTGAGGGACGCGACGGATGTTCTGACCTTGCGGGCCTGGGTGGACACGGCGGCCTTCGATGCCTGCGAGGGCCTCGCACGCGGCGCTTGCGTCGAGATCGAGGGCGAGTTTTTGATCAACGGGAGTTTCGGGCTCGACGGCCGGCGCTGGCGGATGAGGCCGCTTGCGGAGGAGGAATCCGCCGCGCTTTTTGCGGGCACCGCAGAGGAATCCGCTGCCGCGGAAAAGGATCACGCCTGCGTGAGGGACTTCGCGGAGAGCCTGGCGGATCCGCGGCTGCGCGCGCTGGGCCTGCTTTTTCTCGATGAGCACGGCGAGCGGTTCCGCCGGGCGGCGGCGGCCCGGGTGAACCACCATGCCCACCGCGGCGGGCTGCTGCGGCACACCGCGCAGATGATGCGCCTGGCCGACGCGCTCTGCACGGTCTATCCCGGGCTCAACCGCGATCTTCTCCTGGCCGGCGTGCTTTTTCATGATACCGGAAAACTCTGGGAGATGTGCCCGCCCGAGCTGGGATTCGAGATGCCGCGCGAGATCCGGGGCGAGCTTCTCGGGCACATCAGCATCGGAATCGAGCTGGTGAACACGCTCTGGCGGAAGCTTCCGCTCGAGGAGTGGAAATCCCTCCAGCCGGTTTCGGAGGATGTGCGCCTGCACCTTTTGCACCTCGTGGCCGCGCACCATGGAGAGCTGCAGTTCGGCTCCCCTGTCGAGCCGAAGACGCCCGAGGCGGTCGCGCTTCATTTTGTGGATAACATAGACGCGCGGCTCGAGATGTTCTCGATGGCCTACGCCCGGCAACCGGAAATCGCCCCGGGCATCCACGAACGCGTCCGCCCGCTCAATACCTCGCCCGTCCGAGCACTCGGGCGGACGGTCTGAAATCGGGCCCGGCCCGGCATAGAAAAAACTTTCCTTTTACGCAGAATTTTTGTTGACCGCTGTGGGGAAAAGTGGTGAAGAGTGGGGGCAAAGGGTAAATCATGTCACTCCAAACCTAAACAACGATGGGACAGGAATCCACATCAGCCGTTCTCTATGCGGGCACATTTTCGCGTTCGTTGGATGCGAAGAAGCGTGTGGCGATCCCGTCCGCCTGGGTCACCGGCGAGGGGGAGGAGTTCCATGTGGTTCCGCATCCGAATGAGGGGCAGCTGATGGTGATGGGGCGCGAGGAGCTCGCCCGCTGGGAACAGCGGTTTCTGGATTCGCCGACGCTGAGCTCCGGCCAGAAAAGGGTTGCGATCCGGATGTTCTACGGGCAGGCGCATGCGGTCACGACAGACAAGCAGAGCCGGATTCTTTTGCCGGAGAAGCACTGCGAGCGCGCCGGACTCGGCGGCGATGTCGTGTTTGTCGGCGCGCGGAGCCGGTTCGAGATCTGGTCGAAAGAACGCCACGAAGCGGCCGCGCCGGAAAACCTCACGACCTACCAGCAGGCGGCGGCGGAGGTCGGCCTGTGATTTTTTTGAACATGAAAGGCAACCCACAATGAGGGATCGGGACTGATGGCGAAAGGCGTCCGGCCGTTTTTCTTCGGTTTCCACGCCGGAAAGAGCGGCGGAGGAAAGCCGCCCGGACACGTCTCCATCAAAATCCGACCCCGAAACGCATATGAGCTTCTTGGACTGCGAAGACCTGCTGGAACTTCCCTTGGAAAAGCCTGAACAGAGCGCGCGCATTTATCATGTGCCTGTGATGCCGGACGAGGTGGCGGCGCTGCTGCGACCCGCGCCGGGCATGCTGTTCCTTGACGGCACGATCGGCGGCGGCGGGCACAGCGAGCTTCTTCTGGAGGCCGGAGCGGAGGTCATCGGGCTCGACCAGGACGCCGAGGCGCTGAGCGAGGCCGGCAGGCGGCTGGCGCGGTTCGGGTCGCGCCTGCGCCTTGTGGAAGCGAATTTCCGCGAGGCGGCCGACGTTCTGGAGGATCTTGGGGAGCGCCGCGGACTTGCGGGCGCGCTGCTCGACATCGGAGTTTCCTCGCACCAGCTCGACACCGCGGAACGCGGATTTGCCCTCATGAAAGACGGCCCGCTGGACATGCGCATGAGCCTCACCGCGCCGACCACGGCCGCCGGGCTTGTCAACACGCTGCCGGTGGCCGAGATGGCGCAGCTTTTCCAGGAGTTCGGCGAGGAGCCGCGCGCGGCACAGGTCGCCGCCCGGATCGCTACGCTGCGCGTCCAGCATCCGTTCCAGACCACATTCGATCTCGCCGCAGCCGTCTCGTCGGTGGCTCCGCGCACGAGCGCAAGACATCCGGCGACGCGGATTTTCCAGGCGCTCCGGATCGCGGTCAACGACGAGCTGGGGGCGCTGCGCGAGGGTCTGGAGACGCTTCCCGCCTGCCTCGCTCCGGGCGGGCGGCTGGCCGTCATCACGTTCCACTCGCTCGAGGACCGGATCGTCAAGCGTTTCTTCCGCGAGCGCAGCCAGGAGTGGGTGGACCGTCCGGAGTGGCCGGAACCCCGCCGCAATCCGGATCGTATTTTTCGCCTGCTCACGCCGCATCCGATCGATGCCGCCGTCGAGGAGGCATCCCACAACCCCCGCGCCCGCAGCGCCAAGCTGCGCGTCGTGGAAAAACTTCAGGAGAACACGCCATGAATTCCAACCGCAGAAAACAAGTCAACCCGATCCACCTCTCCTCGCTCGTCTGCTGCCTTCTCGTCGCCCTCTTCCTGGGTGCGGGCGGGCTGTTTTTTGTTTACATGAAAAACCAGCAGTTCGCGCTCGCGGAGGAGATCCGCCAGATCGAAAAGCGGATCGCGGCGGTGCTGGCGCAGAACGAAAGCCTCCTCGCCCGGGTGACCGAGCTCTCCTCGCGCCGCGAGCTCCAGAAGAAAATTGACGACAAAATCATCGTCATGAAGCCGATCCAGGACAATGTGATCGCCCGCCTCACGCCGCCGGCCTCCGCCGTGGCGGACGGCATCATGCGCACGGCCTTTGCCGAGAAGAGGGGACGCCCATGAAGTGGACGGCACGCACACGCACCAGCCTGGCCTGTGTTGCCGTTGCCCTGATCTTCACCCTCTACTCGGCGCGGCTCGTCCATCTGCAAGTGGCGAAGCACAATGAGTATTCGCGTCTCGCTGCGGAAAAGCACACGATGCGCCTCGTCATCCACGCCAGGCGCGGGCTGATCTTCGACCGCAACGGCGAACTGCTGGCGTCGAACCTGCCGGTGCGCACCGTCGTCGCCGACGGCTCGCACATCAAAAATCCCGATGCTGTCGCAAAGATCGCCGCGCCGTTTCTGGAGATGGCCGAAAAGGATCTCGCCCAAAAAATCTCGAGCGACAGAAAATATATCGTCCTCCGCCGCGAGGTGTCCGAGGAAAAGGCCGTCGCGATGAAGAAGGCTCTACAGGATGCGAACCTGCTGCAGGGGGTGGATCTCGAGCAGGACGCCGTGCGGATCTATCCGAACGGCCAGATGCTCGGCCACGTGCTCGGGTTTCTTGACGACAAAAACGCGGGGGCCCAGGGCATCGAGATGACGATGGAAAGCCACCTGCGCGGGCGCGACGGATACCGGTTCAGCGAGCACGACCGAACCGGGCGGGAGATCATGCTTTATCGCGGACAGGAAGAACAGGCCGAGCACGGGCTCAACGTCCGGCTCACGATCGACATGAGCCTGCAGGCGATCATCGAGGACGAGCTGGACTCGGCCTGCCGCGATAACCGGCCCGATATGGCGGTCGCCATTCTTGCCGATCCCGCGACGGGGGAGATCCTCGCGATGGCAAGCCGTCCGTGCTTCGACCCGAACCGCCCCGGCGACGGGAAGGACGAGCAGAAAAAAAACCGGGCGATCGTTGACATGGTTGAACCCGGCTCGACGTTCAAGATCGTCGTGGCCTCGGGAGCGCTCACCGAGGGGACGGTCAAGGAGAGCACCGGGATCTATTGCGAAAACGGGGCCTTCGCATACGGCGGGAAAATTCTCCACGACACCCACCCGTATGGGACAATGAATGTCCACGACATCCTGGTGAAATCCTCGAATATCGGCTCGGCGAAAATGGGGCTCATGATGGGGGATGCGAAATATTATGAATACGTCCGGCGATTCGGATTCGGCGAGAAGACGGGGATCGAGCTGCCCGGAGAGATCGTGGGCATGGTTCGTCCGCCGCACCGCTGGGACAAGCTGACCCTCACCCGCATGCCGATGGGGCAGTCGGTCTCCGTGACCCCGCTGCAACTCACGATGGCCATGGCGGTCATCGCCAACGGCGGGCATCTCATGGCCCCGCGGATCGTCCGCTCGGTCGAGGACACCGACGGCCGCGTGGTGGATGAGAAGCCGCCGAAAGTCGTCCGCGAGGTGATCCCGCAAAAGACCGCCCGCTTCGTGAGCAACGCCCTGAGCGGGGTCGTGGGCGAGGGCGGCACCGCCCAGCTTGCAAAAGTCGCCGGATTCACCGTGGCCGGGAAGACCGGAACCGCGCAGAAAATCAGTCCGGCAGGAGGATATTTTGAGGGAAAATACGTCGTCTCGTTTGTCGGCTACCTTCCGGAAGAAGACCCCCGATTCGTCTGCCTCGTGCTGCTTGACAATCCAAAAATTGCGTCGGGGGTTGCCTATGGCGGGCTCGTGGCCGCGCCGATTTTTTCACGCATCGGCGAGCGCGCCGCGCGCCATCTCGATCTCATTCCGGTGCTGCGGGCGCAACCGGCCGGGCCACTCGCGTTCGACGCCGACGCAAAAAGCGGGAGCCGAGGGCAGCCATGAGGCTCGGCGCGCTTCTCGCATCCGCCGGGCTTCCCGGCGGACTGGCCGATCCCGAAATCTCGTCGCTGTGCTACGACTCGCGCCTGGTCACAAAGGGATGCCTTTTTTTTGCGCTTCCGGGGCAGAAGGCTGATGGCGCGGAATTCCTCCGGCAAGCCGCGGCAGGGGGTGCGGCGGCGGCCGTGGCCGTGGCCTGCGTCGCGGACGCGAGCTGCCCGGTCGTGCAGGTCGCCGATCCGCGCGCGGCGATGGCCGACATCGCGGCCGCCTTCCACGGGCATCCCGACCGCTCGCTGAAATGCGCCGGGGTCACCGGCACGAACGGCAAGACGACGACCTCGTTTCTCATCCGGCACATCCTGGATTCCGCCTCCCTGCGCTGCGGGCTGATCGGGACGGTGAAGTATGTGGTCGGCGGGGAGGAGATCCCCGCGCCCAGGACGACTCCGGAATCCGTGGATCTGCAGGCGATGCTGGCGACGATGCGGGACACCGGCGGGCGCTCGGTCGCGATCGAGGTTTCGAGCCACGCGCTCGTCCAGCAGCGCGTCCGCGGGATGGCATTCGACGCGGCGGTTTTCACCAACCTCACGCAGGACCATCTGGATTTCCACCGCACGATGGAGGAGTATTTCGAAGCGAAGGCTCTCCTCTTCGAGGCTCTCGCCGCGCAGACGGCAAAGAAAGGCCGCGCGATTATCAATGCCGACGACCGGCACGGACGGCAGCTCATCGAGAGGTTCGGGAAGCGGCTGAAGGTGCTCACCTTCGGGCGCGGGGTGGGAGAGGATTTCCGCGCGAGCGCGATCCGCTTCGATGCGGCGGGCGCGACGTTCCAGCTCGATGCCAAAAGAAAAAGCTTCCTCGTCCGTCTGCCGATGATCGGGCTGTTCAACATCTACAACGCGCTGGGCGCGCTTGCGGCCGCAGCCGCCTGCGGGGTCGAGCTGCGGGCCGCCATCGCGGCGCTCGCCACCGCGCCGCAGGTTCCGGGACGCCTCGAACGCGTCGCGTCGAAACGGAATTTTCAAGTCTATGTGGATTACGCCCACACCGACGACGCGCTCCGGAATGTGCTCCGCACGCTGCGCGAGCTGAACCCCGCGCGGATCCTCACCGTCTTCGGATGCGGGGGCGACCGCGACCGCGCGAAGCGACCGCTCATGGGCGCGGCTGCGGAGGAGTTCTCGGACTGGATCATCCTCACCTCGGACAACCCGCGGAATGAAGACCCGGAGGCGATCCTCCGCGATATCGAGTCCGGCCTGCGCGGATCCCGGCACGAAAAGATCACCGCCCGCGAAGCCGCGATCCGACATGCCATCGAGCTCGCGCGGCCCGGAGACATCGTGCTCATCGCCGGCAAGGGTCACGAAAATTACCAGGAGTTCGGCGACCGCAGGGTTGCGTTCGACGACGTCGCCGTGGCTGGCCGTGCCATCGCCGACAAGAAGGGGGAAACCTGATGGATCCGCTCGCACTCAAGGACATCGCGCGGATGGCCGGGGCGAAAATCGTCCGGGGCTCCGGGGATGTTGTGGTTTCGCGCGTCGGGAAGGACACCCGTACGATCCAGCAGGGCGACCTCTATGTCGCGCTGCGCGGCGAGCATTTTGACGGCAACGCCTTCGCGGTGGATGCGGCATCGCGCGGGGCAGCAGCCGTGCTGCTCGACGCGCCGGAAGCTGTGGGAGCGCTGCCGGAAGGTTTTCCTGTGCTGCTTGCGGACGACGGGCTGGCCGCGCTCACCCGCCTCGCGGCGGCCTGGAGGGCCCGGCTGGATCTCAAGGTGCTTTGCATCACGGGCAGCAACGGAAAAACGAGCACGAAGGACTTTGCGGCCGCAGTTCTCGGCGCGCGCTTCCACGTGACAAAAACCCAGGGCAACCTGAACAACCACATCGGCCTTCCGCTTTCGATCCTCGCGGCCGGCAGCTCCGACACGGCGGCCGTCTGGGAAATCGGCATGAACCATCCCGGCGAGATCGCCCCGCTCGCGGCGCTGGCGAGGCCGGATGCCGCGATCATCACGAACATCGGCGTCGCTCACATCGAATTTCTGAAGTCCCGCGAAGCGATCGCCGGCGAGAAAGGCGCGCTCGCCGAAGCGGTGCCGGCGGCCGGTTTCGTCGTCCTCTCCGCATCCGACGACCAGAGCGCGGGGATCGCCGCTCGCTGCAGCGCCCGCGTCATCCGCACGGGCCTCGCCTCCGGCGACATCACCGCCGGCTCGATCGAGGAGTCCGAAGATTCGTGCGCGTTTGTTCTTCATGCCGGAGGGGAGGAGCGCGGCGCGCGAATCCTTTGCCATGGTGCGCACATGGTCGCCAACGCGATTCAGGCGGTTGCGGCCGGGATCGCGTTCGGAGTGTCCGCGCAGGAGGCCGTGGCGGCCCTCGCCAAAGTGAAGCCCGCCGGCGGGCGCCTCGAGCGCCGGACGATCCGCGGGATCTCGTTTCTCGACGACACCTACAACGCCAGCCCGGACTCGATGGACGCCGCGCTCGCCACGCTGCGCGCGCTGCCCGGGAGCGGCCACCGCATCGCGCTCCTCGGAAAAATGGGCGAGCTCGGAGAGCACGCCGCAGAGGGATACCGCCGGGCCGGGATCGCCGCCGGAAAATATGCGGACATCCTCGTCGCAGTCGGCGCGGAAACCGCCCCCCTCGCTGAGGCCGCACGCAAAGCCGGACTCGGCAGAACCCACGAGGTGGCGGACTCCGCCTCCGCCGCCCGCATGCTCGCCCAGCTCGCGAAACCGGGTGATATCGTTCTCGTCAAAGGCAGCCGATCCGCCCAAATGGAAAACGTCCTCAACAATTTCTGATGCTCTACTATTTATTCCAACTCGATGACTGGGCGCGGGCTCGGGGGATGGACGGCGACTTCTGGAAGGCGTTCAATGTTTTTTCCTACATCACGTTCCGGGCGATCTGCGCTGGGATCACGGCGTTTTTGATCAGCCTGGTTTTCGGGAATTTTGTCATTCGGAAGCTGATTTCGTTGAAGTTCGGGCAGCCGATCCGGAGCAAGGAGGAGGTGCACAAGCTCTTTGAGCTTCACGGGGCCAAGAAGGGCACCCCGACGATGGGAGGGATCCTGCTGGTGGGCGCGGTCGTGATCTCGACCCTCCTCTGGGCGAAGCCGGAAAACCCGTTTGTGTGGCTGGTGCTCTTCAGCACGGTTTTTCTCGGCGCCATCGGGTTCTACGACGACTGGCTGAAAGTCACCAGGAAGACCTCGGTGGGGATCAGCAGCCGCTTGAAATTTGCGCTCCAGTGCGTGCTGGCCGGCGTGTTCACGGTCTTCTTCCTGACGAACCCGAAAGTCTCTGGGATCGCGCAGCAGCTCTTCATCCCGTTCTCGAAAGAGCCGCTCGTCTTCAGCCTCGGCTGGGCGACGTTTATTTTTTATCTGCTGGTGATCGTGGGCACATCGAACGCGGTGAACCTGACCGACGGGCTCGACGGACTGGCCACCGGATGCACGGCGACGGTGGCAGCGGCGTATGCGGTGCTCGTGTATCTTGCCGGCAACATCAAGGCCGCGACCTACCTGCAGGTGCCGTTCGTCGTTTACTCGGGTGAGCTCACCGTTCTTTGCGTCGCCCTGCTCGGCGCCTGCCTGGGCTTTCTTTGGTGGAACGCGCACCCCGCGCGCGTCTTCATGGGCGACACCGGCTCGCTGGCGATCGGCGGGATGCTCGGCGCGGTCGCCATCTGCTGCAAGCAGGAGCTTCTTCTCGTGATCGTTGGGGGAGTCTTTGTGATCGAGGCGATGTCGGTGATCCTGCAGGTCGCGAGCTTCAAGCTCACCGGACGGCGGATCATCAAAATGTCGCCGCTCCACCACCATTTCGAACTCAGCGGATGGAAGGAAAACACCGTGATCGTGCGGTTCTGGATCATGTCGGTCCTGTTCGCGCTCCTCGGTCTGGCCACACTCAAACTCCGATGATTCACAGCGGAAAAAAAGCGGTTGTTCTCGGGCTCGGCCACAGCGGCGAGGCCGCCGCCCTGCTTTTGCGTGAGGAGGGGGCGGCGGTGACCGTGTGCGAGAGCGGCGACAGCCCGGCGCTCCGCGCCAAGGCGGACGCGCTGGCCGCCCGCGGGATCCGCGTGATCCTCGGCGGTGCGGCGGACAGCGATCCCTGCGCCTATGACATCGCGGTACTCAGCCCGGGGATCGACCCGGCGGTCCCGCTCGTCCGCAATGTGATTTCCAAAAAGATCCCCGTCATCGGGGAGCTTGAGCTCGCGTTTCAGGAATGCTCGTGCCCGGCGGTCGCGATCACCGGCACGAACGGTAAGACGACGACCACCGAGCTCACCACCGCCATGCTGCGGGGCTGCGGCGTGCGGACGATGTCGAGCGGGAACATCGGCCTGCCTTTTGCCACGGCCGTCCGCACGAGCCACGAGCTCGATGTGATGGTGCTCGAGGTCAGCTCGTTTCAGCTCGAGACGATCCGGTCGTTCCGCCCGCAGGTTTCCGTCTGGCTGAACCTCAGCGCAAACCATCTCGACCGGTATCCGGGGATGCGCGAATACCGGGAGGCCAAGCTCCGGATTTTTGAAAACCAGACCGCGTCGGATATTGCGGTCGTGAACGCGGCCTCCGAGCTCCCTTCGCTTGCGGCGCGGAAGATCACGTTCAGCGCCTCGCGCGGCGACGCGGACTTCACGCTGCGGGGAACGGAGATCCGTTTCCGCGGGCGGACGATCCTCGACCAGGCGCGCACGAAGCTCCACGGGATCCACAACGCGGAGAACCTGATGGCCGCGCTGGCGATCGGGCATGTGCTGGATGTCGAGTTCGAGATCATGGCCGACGCGGTCACCAACTACTGCGCGCCCGCCCACAGATGCGAGTTCGTGCGGGATCTCGACGAGGTTCGCTGGATCAACGACTCGAAGGCCACCAACCTCGACGCGATGGAGATGGCGATCCGCTCGCAGGACCGCCCGATCGTGCTCATCGCGGGCGGAAAGGACAAGGGGTTCGAGTTCGACGCGATCGCGCCGCTTGTCCGCGAGCGCGTCCGCGCCGCCGTCCTCATCGGGGAAATGAAAGGGCGGATCGCGAAATCCTGGGCCGGCGTGGACTGCCGCAAAGCCGCGACACTCGAGGAGGCGGTGCGCGAGGCGCAATCCCTCGCGCGCGCCGGCGACACCGTCCTTTTCTCGCCGGGCACGTCGTCGTTCGACATGTTCCGCAACTACGGCGAGCGGGGGAATATTTTCAAATCCAGCACCAACCAACTCACACCGCAGAACCGCTTATGAAAAACAGAACCACACGCCCGCCCGTGACGCGCCGTGCGCCGCGCAGAATTCTCCGTCCCCTGCACGCGCGCGCCGCGACACGGGAGGAGGAAGTCGAAGACTACGAAGGAGGATCCGAGCCGAACATGAAGTTCTCCCACGCACTCATCGTGGTGCTGGTTCTTCATGTCCTGGCCGTCGGAGGGGTCCTCGCATTCAACATGCTCAAGACCACCCACGCGCTGCCGGCAAAACAGAAAGCTCCCGCCGCGGAGAAGCAGGATGCGCGCGCACAAGCCGTCGCCGCAACCGCAGCGGCACCCGCCGCAAAAAGCTCCGCAAAAACGGAAGCCAAGCCGGCGGCGGCAGACGTGCACACGGTGGCGGCGGGCGACACGCTCACCAAGATCGCGTCCCAGCACAAGACGACGGTCGAGGCGATCGAAAAGAGCAACGGGCTCGATGCCGCGACGCCCCTCCGCATCGGGCAGGTGATCAATGTCCCCTCCCCTCTTCCGGCGAAGATCTCCGCCCTGAAGGAAAGCGCGCCCGCGTCAAAAACCTCCGAGGCCAAGCCGGCCGCAGCAGCCGTGGCGACCACGAAAACCGTCGCCGTGAAACCCGCTGTTCCGGCCGCAGCGGCCGACACAGCGGAGAAGACGGCTACGCACGTGGCGAAGGCGCCGGTTCCCGTGGTGCCCCCGAAAGCTGTCGCCGTGAAACCCGCTGTTCCGGCCGCAGCACCCTCGACTGCGGAGAAGGTGCCCATCGCAGCTCCCGTCGCAGCGGCGAAGGCGGCGGCCAGTCCGGAGCCCAAGCCCGCCGCGAGCCCGGCAGCCAAGGAGCAGACGTCGAAAGGCACCCACACGGTCGCGAAGGGGGAAAACCCTTACTCGATTGCAAAAAAATGCAAGGTCAGCTACAGCGAGCTTCTGAAAGCCAACAAAATTGAAGATCCCACAAAACTACAAATCGGACAGAAACTGATCATCCCCTGACATCCGTTCCGGGCCGGCCCGCAGCAGCGCGCCCGGGGCCGGGCGGAAGGGTTCTCGCATGCACAAGCACGGCATTCATGTTCTTCTCCTGACGGTCGCGGGCCTGGTGGTCCTCGGCCTCGTCATGCTTTTCAGCACGAGCGCCTTTGCCCACGACAGCCACGGCGACATCTATTTTTTCGTCAAGCGGCAGGCCGTGTGGCTGGGCGTCGGGCTGGTCGTGGCTTTCGCGGCGGCGTGCGTGGACTACCATATTTGGGAAAGGTGGTGGTGGGCCATTTTTGCGCTGGCATTTTTCTTGCTTCTCCTCTGCTTCGTGCCCGGGATCGGGCTGCGCCTCAACGGCTCGTCCCGCTGGCTCCACCTCGGGCCCGCCGTACTGCAGCCGAGCGAACCCGCGAAAATCGCGGCCGTCATCTTCCTCGCGTGGTGGTTTGAAAAATTCGCGGTGCAGTCGAAAGGTTTTCTGATGGGTTTTGCGGCGCCGATGGGGGGGCTTTCGCTCCTGCTCGTTCCGATTCTGGCCGAGGTGGACATCGGGAACACGGCGCTCATCGGCGCGACGGCGGTGGCGATGATGTTCGTGGCCGGGGCGGCGCTGCGCTGGCTTTTTCTGATGGGTGCCGCCGGGTTGGCGGGAGTCGTATTCCTTGCGATGCGCATCCCCGAACGCATGGGGCGGCTTCTCGCATTCATCGATCCGGAAAAATATCGCCTCGGGGAGGGGCTGCAGCAATGGCAGGCGCTCATCGCGTTCGGATCCGGCGGCATCGAGGGGCTCGGGCTCGGCGAAGGGCGCCAGAAGATGCTCTACCTCCCGTATGCGCACACCGATTTCATTTTCCCGATGATCGGAGAGGAACTCGGCCTGAGGATCACGCTGCTCACCGTGGCCGGCTACCTCGTCATCTGCCTGTGCGGATCGCTTGTCGCCGCGAACGCCCGCGACCGTTTCGGGCATCTGCTCGGGATCGGGGCGGTGATGCTGATCTCCCTGCAGGCCGCCGTGAACATCGGAGTGACAACCTCGCTTCTTCCGAACAAAGGGATGCCGCTGCCGTTCATCAGCTACGGCGGCTCGAACCTCGTAGTCTGCCTTTTTCTGACAGGTCTCCTCGTCAACATCCACCGCCATGGAAACCCGCTCGTACCGCGGCTGGCCTCCGCGTTCCTCCGCGGGCGCGTGCAACCCCGCCTATGAGGACGACCCCTTTTCGCGCGGTGATCGCATGCGGCGGGACGGGCGGACACCTGTTTCCCGGGCTCGCCGTGGCCGAGGCCCTCCGCGCGCGCGGCCACGAGGTCGTGCTCTTCGTTTCGGAAAAAGAGATCGACGCCACTGCGCTGAAAGAGCGCACCGAGTTCCGCTCGGAAAAACTGCCCTCGATCGGCATGCCGAGCATGATCGCTTCGCCGGCATCGATCCGGTTTTTGCGGCGGTTCTGGGAAAGCTTCTGCCAATGCCGGAAGTTCTACCGGAAATTCCGTCCCTCGGTGGTGCTTGGCATGGGGGGATTCACGTCCACAGCCCCCGTGCTGGCGGCGCGCCTCCAAGGGCTCCCGGCATTCGTCCACGAGTCGAACGCGATCCCCGGACGCGCCAATCGCCTCGCCGCAAAATTCGCATCGGAAGTGCTTTTGGGGTTCGGGGAGGCGGAAGAGAGATTTCCCGGCGCGTCCTGCGTAGTCACCGGCACGCCGGTCCGCGAGAGCCTCGGGAAGCCGCTCGATCGCGGGGAAGCCAGCCGCGCGTTCCATCTCGATCCGGACAAGAAAACTCTCCTCGTGACCGGTGGCAGCCAGGGGGCGGCGGGCATCAACCAGCTCCTCTTCAAGGCGGCCACGCTGCTCGCAGGATCCGGGGTTCAGATCATCCACTTCACCGGCGAGCGGGACGACCGGCTCGCCGCTGCGAATTACCAGCGCGACGAGATCCCGCACTACGTCTCGCCGTTTCACCACCGGATGGAGGAGGCGTATTCGGCGGCGGATCTCGTCGTCTCCCGGGCGGGCGCCTCGAGCCTCAGCGAGATCTCCCAGTTCTCCCTCCCCTCGATCCTCATCCCCTACCCGTTCGCCACCGACGACCACCAGACCGCGAACGCCGGGATTTACGTCCGCGCCGGCGCCGCGGAAATGTTGACGGAGAAGGGCGCGAGCGCCGAGAATCTCTCCGCGATGATTTCCAATCTCCTCTCCGACGACGCACGGCGCGAACGCATGTCGGTGGCCGCCCGTCAAATCCCTCCTTCTCATGCCGCCGAAAATGTTGCCAGCGTCTTAGAACGGGCGGTGAAGGAGGCCGGGACATGACCGCCCTGCAGAAGGCGTTAACGGGAGGCGCGCCGCGCCGCGTGCATCTGATCGGCGTTGCAGGCTCGGGGATGAGCGGGATCGCCGCGCTCCTCCTCGCTCTCGGGCACGATGTCAGCGGATCGGACAAGGTCGTGACCGTCGAGGTCGAACGCCTGCAAAAGAAAGGCCTGCGGTTTGACTCCCCGCAGACGGCGGAGAGCGTCCGTGACGCCGACATCGTCATCTATTCCTCAGCGATCAAGCCGGGCAATCCGGCCTACGATGAATCGAAGCGGCTCGGCCTTCCGATGGCCCGGCGCGCCGATGCGCTCGCGGCGGTCATGGCCGTGAAAAAAGGCATCGTGATCTGCGGGATGCACGGCAAGACGACGGTCTCCGCGATGGCGGCCCACGTCCTGCGGGCCGGCGGCTTGAAGCCGTCCCACTATGTCGGCGCGGAGATCCCGATCCTCGGAGCGAACGCCCGGTGGGATTCCGAGGGGGAGTATTTTGTGGCGGAGGGGGACGAGAGCGACGGAACCCTGATCAACTACCGTCCGACCCACTCGGTCGTCCTCAACATCGAGCCCGAGCACCTGGATTTCTACAAGGATCTCGAGGCGATTGATGCGGTTTATTCCAAGCTGATCGCGCAGACCTCGGGCCGCGTCTTCTACTGCGCGGACGACGCGGGTGCCCGTCGGGTCTGCTCCGCGCACCCCAGGGCCGTCTCGTACGGGCATTCCGAGGGGGCCGCCTACCGGCTCACCCGCCTCGAAACCGAGAACTTCCGCTCGCGGTTTTCCGTCTCCCGCGAGGGCCGGTCCCTCGGGAAAATTTCCTTGAACATTCCGGGCGCGCACAATGCGTTGAACGCCCTGGCGGTGGTGGCGCTTGCCAGCGAGCTCGGGGTTCCGTTCGAGCGGATCGCCGCCGCCCTCGAGTCGTTCCGTGGCGCGCGGAGGAGGTTTGAGATCCGCTACGAGTCGGCCGTCCACCTGCTGGTGGACGATTACGGGCACCATCCCACGGAAATTGCCGCGACCCTCGCGACCGCCCGCACGGGCGGATGGAAGCGGGTCATCGCGATGTTCCAACCCCACCGCTACAGCCGCACGCTGGCGCTGAAGGACGCGTTCGGCGAGGCGTTCGATCTGGCGGACCATGTCTTTGTCGCGGACGTTTATCCGGCGGGCGAGAAGCCGCTACCGGGAGTTTCGGGCGCGACGATCGTCGAGGCCCTGCGGGCGCACGGGCACGCCTCGGCGCGGCACGTGCCCGACATCGCTCACATCCACAGCGCCGCCGCCGCTGTGATCGAGGAGGGGGATCTCATCATCAGCCTCGGCGCCGGAAACATCCACGAGGCCGGCGCGCGTCTCGCGCAAGATCTCGCCACGCGCGAAAAACTTCTCGCCGTGATGGGGCCGGGCGGCATCAAGCTCCACGAGCCGCTCTCGCGCCACACGACGATGCGCGTCGGCGGGCCCGCCCAGTTCTGGGCTGAACCGGAAACCGAGGAGGGGTTTGCGGATCTCGTCCAATTCTGCTTCGACCAGGAAATCCCGCTCATGGTGATGGGCCGGGGCTCGAACCTGCTCGTCCGCGACGGTGGGATCCCGGGCGTGGTCGCCCATCTCGCACGCGGGGAATTTCTCCGCCACGAGATCGAGGGCGACGAGATCACCGCCGGGGTCGGAGTCAAATTCCAACAGCTCAGCGCGCTGGCCCGCTCGGCAAACCTCGGCGGCTTCGAGTGGATGGAGGGGATCCCGGGCAACCTCGGCGGCGGGCTCCGCATGAACGCCGGCGCGATGGGAGCGCAGACGTTCGACCGGGTCGTCCGGATCCGCCTCTGCGATCAGGACGGCAACATTTTCACGCGCACCCCGGCGGAGATCGATGTCCATTATCGCAGCGTCCCGATGCTCCGCCAGAACTGCGCCCTCTCCGCCGTGCTCAAGGGCACGCCATCCACGCGCGAGGACATCGACCGCCTGATCGAATCCTCGTCCGCCAAACGCCGCGCCTCGCAGCCAGCCGCAGCCAGCGCCGGGTGCATCTTCAAAAACCCGGAGACCGTCGCCGCCGGCCGCCTGATCGAGGAGCTCGGGTTTAAAAATTTCGCGGTCGGCCGGGCGCGGGTTTCCGAGGTTCACGGGAATTTCCTCGTCAACGACGGGGGAGCCACCGCGGAGGAGGTGCTCACTTTGATCGGCGAAATCCAGGCCGCCGCCGAGCGCGTGCGCGGGATCCGGCTCGAGACGGAAGTGCAAATCGTGGGGGTGGATTTATGAAAAGGCAATTCGAAGGGATCCTGAACGGCATGGCGGTCGCGCTCCTGATGGGAGGTCCCGGAAAAGAACGCGCCGTCTCGCTCCGTTCGGGCGCGGCCGTGGCCGGCGCCCTGCGGCGATGCGGCGCGCGCGTCACGGAGATGGATGTCGTCGGCACGGAGTTCGCCCTCCCGGCCGGCACGGATCTCGTCTTCAACATCATCCACGGGACGTTCGGGGAGGACGGGGAATTGCAGGGGCTGCTCGACGCGATGGGGGTCGCCTACACCGGCGAGCGGGCCGAGGGAAGCCGTCTGGCATTTGACAAAATCGAGACGAAAACGCTCTTCGACCGTGCCGGCATCCCGACGGCCCCCTGGAAAATCCTCCGCCGGGGAGAGTCCGCCGCCGGCCCGTTTCCCTGCGTGGTCAAAGCCCCGCGGCAGGGATCCAGCGTCGGCGTGCATATCGTCCAGTCCGCCGCAAATCTCCCCGCCGCCCTCGAGGATTGCTTCCAGTATGGCGACAGCGTCCTGCTCGAGGAATTTTTCCGGGGCCGCGAGCTCACCGTCGGAATCCTTGGAAAAATCGCGCTGCCGATCGTCGAGATCGTGCCGCACGAGGGGTTCTACGACTACGAGCACAAATACACGAAGGGCGCTTCCGAATATCATGTGCCCGCCGCCATCCCGCCGGAGTTGACGGCAGCCATCCAAGCGGCCTCGCTCGCCGCTTGCCGCGCGCTGGATCTCCAGGTCTATTCGCGCGTGGACGTGCTCCTCGCGCCGGATGGACGGATCCATGTTCTCGAAATCAACACGATTCCCGGCATGACCGAGACCAGCCTCCTGCCGAAGGCGGCCGCCGTCGCCGGCCTGGATTTCCCCGCCCTCTGCGAGGAGATCGCCGGCCTCTCTCTCTCCCAACGCACCGCATGACCCGCCGATCCCAACGCACCGCCACCAGCAACCGCAGACACCATCCCGGTGGACGCGGGCATCACCTGCTGGAAGTGAAAATCCGTGCCGTCACCGCACGGCGCCAGCGGCGTCAGAAACTCGGCGGCTTTTTCTGGACCTCCGCCCTCGTCCTCGCCCTCGGCGTCTCCGCCTGGCTCGGGATCTCGACCGCCCTCGACAAGTTTTTCTTCTCGAACCCGGATTACACGCTCAAGCGGGTCACCTTCGAGCTCGACGGGGTGATGACCCGCGCCGAGGCGCTCGCGGAGACCGGAATCCACGAGGGAGAGAATATTTTCCGTGCGGATCTCGCGGCGGCGGAAAAGACACTGCGCGCGATCCCCCAGGTGGCGGACGTCGTCATCGAGCGCCGCCTGCCCGATCACATCTCGATCTCTCTCACCGCCCGCGATCCGGTTGCCTGGGTGTCTTCCTCCGAGAAGGATTCCGATCCCGAAAAAGATCTCCTGGTGGACGACACCGGGTTCCTGATGAAGCCGCGCCTCATCCAGCCGGAATTCTACCGCCTGCCGGTGATCTGCGGCGTCCGCAGCGACAACATCCGGGATGGCGAACCTCTCCACAACGAGGATCTGCGGCGTGCGCTCGCGCTGCTCCGCGAAGTGGAATCCCGCCCGGAATGCCTCCTCGTCATCCGCAGCATGAATATCTCCAAGGGGTATTGCATCGAGATCCTCAACGACAGGAAGGCCCGGATCACATTCTCGTCGGAGGATTTTTCCGAGCAGCTTGCCCGCCTCCGCCAGCTCCTCGAGCACTGCCGCGAAAGCGGCCGCGAGCTCGATTCGGTCAACCTCATGGCCCGCCGCAATACCCCGGTGACATTTGCCCAGGCCGGGGGATCCACTGCGGGGACCGCACGGAACATCATGGAAAAGGGACGCTGATATGGCACGCGAAGACATTCAAGTGGGATTGGAAATCGGCACCTCAAAGGTCTGCGCGGTCGTGGCCGAGTGCCGTAAGGACGGCGACATCCACCTGCTCGGGGTCGGCGAAGCGCCGTCGCGCGGCGTGCGCAAAGGCGAGATTGTGGATTTTGAAAACGCCTGCAACTGCGTGCGCGAGGCGCTCTCGGACGCCCAGGAGAAGAGCGACGTCGAGATCAGCGACGTCTGGCTGGCGGTCACCGGCAGCCACATCCAAAGCTTCAACAACCGCGGATCGGTCGTCATCCCGGATGAGGGTGGAGAAATCACCGACGAGGAAATCCAGGAGGTCGAATACAAGGCGAAGGAAATCAGCCTGCCGAAGGAAAACACGATCCTTCACTCGATCATCCAACACTATTACGTGGACGGTCAGGAGGGCGTCCTCAACCCGGTGGGCATGCTGGGAAGCCGGCTCGAGGCGGATTTTCATATCATCCATGGCGTGACAAACCGGATCCAGAACTCGATCCGCTGCGTGAAGGAGTGCGACATCGAGGTGCTGGACGTGGTGTCCAGCTCGCTCGCCTCCGCGCAGGTCGTGCTCGGCCAGCACCAGAAGGAGGCGGGCGCGCTCGTGGTGGACATCGGCGGCGGGGTCACCGACTACATCGTCTATCTCGGAGGGGCCGTGCGCCACAGCGGGGTCCTCGCGGTCGGCGGCGACCACATCACCAACGACATCTCGATCGGCCTCCGCATCCCGATCACCCGCGCCGAAAAACTCAAGGTCGAGGAGGGCTCGGCCGTGCTCGGAAAATCCCTTCCGGGCGACAAGATCGTTCTGAAAAATGACACCGGATTCTCGGGAAAGGAAGTCGAGCGGGAGATGCTGAACATGATCATCCACGCCCGCCTGGAGGAACTTTTCACCCTGCTCAGGAAGCGTCTGGGGGACGACGTCCCGCAGCATCTTCTCGGCGCGGGCGTGATGCTCACCGGCGGCTGCAGCATGATCCGGGGGATCCGCGAAGTGGCGGAATCGGTTTTCGAAATGCCGGTCCAACTCACCCGCGCCCAGGCGGTCACGGGCCCGACATCCGCCTTCGAAAACCCGCAGTTTTCGACGTGCATCGGGCTCGCCAAATACGCCCAGGCGGTCCGCTCGGAAATGCCCGAAGAATCACTCGGCGGACGCGTCATCAGAAAGATCAGCAGAATTTTCCACCTGCCATTTTAAAAAACCATGATCACGTATCCGAAATCTCCAGAGCATTTTGAAACCCCGGTGGCGCGCCTGATCGGGCTGGGGAACGCGGGGGTCAACCTCGCCGACCGGATCCGAATGAACCACCGGCTGGACATCGAGACGGTCGCCATCAACTCCGACCAGCAGTCGCTCGCTTCGTCGGTCGCCCCCACAAAGATCCTTCTCGGCCCGCTGACGACCCGCGGGCTGGGCGCGGGGGGGGATCCGGAGATCGGGCTGGACGCGGCGAGGGAATCGCTCGCGGATATCGGAGCGGCGGGCGGGGGTGCGGCCATCGTTTTCCTCTGCGCCGGGCTGGGCGGGGGAACCGCCTCGGGCGCGTGCGGTCTGGTGGCCGATGCGGCGAAGAAATCCGGCGCGCTCCTCCTCGCGATCGTGACCTCGCCGTTTGAATTCGAAGGCCGCAGGCGCTCGGCGCAGGCGGCGGCGGCGCTTCGGGAAATCGAAGCCATCGCCGACGCCGTGATCCACTTTGAAAACGACCGCATGGCCGAGCTCTCCGCGCCGCGCTCGGGAGTCGCGGAGACATTTGCCTGCTGCGACGAACTGCTCGGCGGGTGCGTGGAGGCCGTCGTGCGGCTGGTGTCGGCCCCGGGCCCGATGGGCGTCGGGCTTCCGGATCTGCTCTCGATCCTGCAGGGCGGCGACGGGCACTGCCTGTTCGGCACGGCCTCTGCCTCAGGAGACAACCGCGCGCACGAGGCGCTGGAAAACGCGCTGAAGAGCCCGCTGCTCGATCACGGGCGCCTGCTCGACGAGGCCGCCAGCGTGCTCGTTCACATCTCCGGGCCGCCGTCACTCTCGTTCGCGGAGGTCGGCGCCATCATGCAGGAAATTTCGCGCAAGGCGGCGGAGCGCGCCCTGCTGCATCTGGGAATCAGCACGCTTCAGGAAAAAGATGCTCCGCTGGTCGTGTCCGTCATCGCCAAATGCGGCGCGGCGCGGGCGGCGCGCACCGCCAACCCCACTCCTCTGGCCCGCCCCCGCCAGCCCAAGCC
>JBAXXD010000045.1:0-29248 GCA_037128135.1 Verrucomicrobiia bacterium | reverse complement strand
GCCGCGCTGGGTGAAGACGGATTGGAGGTGGCTTTCGAAGAGGGCGCGGGCGTTTTGGAGGTTCTTTTCGGCGTTGGCTTTGGCGGTGGCGAGGCCCTCAAATGCTTCGTCGAGCAGTCCGACGATCCGCTGCTGCTCGGAGAGCGGGGGGAGCGGGAAATCGAATTCCATCACCTCGTTCATCTGAGCGCGCGGCATCCGTGCGCCCGTGGAAGTCGCGTTGATGCGCTCGCACGTCTCATCGGCGAGCAGCCA
This sequence comes from Verrucomicrobiia bacterium, assembly GCA_037128135.1. Taxonomy (GTDB): domain Bacteria; phylum Verrucomicrobiota; class Verrucomicrobiia; order Chthoniobacterales; family Terrimicrobiaceae; genus QYQL01. Next base: position 28,993 of record JBAXXD010000045.1, on the reverse strand, counting down.
ATACAGCAGAAACTCCCGCGTAAGTTCGCGGCTCGGTTTAAGCGGAAAGATTTCGGTCGAACAATGCCCCTCGAAATCTGGCGCGAGTGCCTTGTTCAGATAGGGCCGAAGCCGTCCGTAAAGGACATGCCCGTCTGAAAATCGAAACGTCGAGCTTTTGACAGGCTTCGGGTCAGTCGAGCCGATGAAACGAGCGGTGTGAGATTCTATGTGTTCAAGCCCGACGTAAGGCAGACCGCGATGAATGCCCTGCGCCTTGTCGAAGGCGCAGACATCGCCCAGCGTCTTCGTCTGCCACCCCTTCTTCACAGCAGCGCCTTCCGGAGGGGCAAAGCCCCGGTCTTATGCCAGCCCAGGGCAACGCCCTGGGAATCGGAATTAAAAAACATCGAGGGCTGAAGGCCCGACCCAACCTCACGACCATTGGGCCGGACCTTCGGCCCTCGGGTCATGGACGGGTTGGTTTCCTGGGGCGTTGCCCCAGGCTGGCTTGGAGTCGCGCCTTTGGCGCTTGGGATGCGCGATCCTTGGGTTGTGCGGTCGGCGCTTAAAATGTGCGATGCCGCGATGTCTTCGCTACGAACCGCCTCAATCCCACACATATCGTTCATCGAACGATACATTGTGGCGTTTGAGGAATGCCCGGTATTCCTCTTGAAAGGTTTTCGTCCGGTGGTGTTCGCGCTGGTTGGCGATGTATTGGCGGACGGTTTCAACATTGGATTCTGAAACAGCAAATGCGCCGTACCCCGACTGCCATGCAAACGCGGCGAATTCCGGATCTTGGGTCTTGATCCATTTGGATGAAGATTTTTTGACGTCTTCAACGACTTGGCTGATGGCCACGGTTCGGGCGAGGTCGAAGAGCAAGTGGGCGTGGTCTTCCACGGAATTGATAAGAACCGGAGGGCAACCGAGATTTTGCAGGACGGTGGCCATGTAGCCGTGCAATGCGCTGCGGACGTCGTCTGTGATGATGCGTTCGCGGTTCTTCGTGCTGAAAACGAGGTGAATGTGAAGGCGGGCGAGGGATTGCGGCATGGATTGGATCGCCCTTTCAGGGCTTTGTTTTGGTGGGTGGGCGTCCACCTAGGGCGTTGCCCTAGGCTAACGTGGAATGCCCCTTTGGGGCTGAGCCAGAGCTTGATCGGCTCGGCCTTCGGGCTGGGCACACTCTGAACGAGGCGCAGGAGGGTCTCGGCATTGGCCACGTCGGTGAGGTAGCTTTTGCCGTCGGCGGCGGGCAATTTCAGTTGGTAACAATTTGATACCGACTGACAGCCCTCCTTAGCCAGACGGCCTTTGAGCACCTTCCAATATTTTCTGGCAGACTGGAAATCGGGCTGTTGCGTCAGCACCCGGATGATGTCCACGACGGAGAAGAGCCACGTCTCGGTCTTCTCGTCGTAGATGCGGCGGATTTCGTGCCCTTCAAAAATTGCGAGGTCTTGTTTCACAATGTTGGAGTGAGTTTCAGTTGGTGACGATTTGTCACCGACTGGTGGCTTTCCAGATTCAGTTGGTTACAGTTTGTAACCGACTCCGGCAACCGGTTACAGGTTGAAACCGGTTCACGCATCGTTGTTCGAGCAAGTGAAGTCATAGCAGCTTGCGGATGGCGGTTAAAACTTCCGCGCTCTCGGCGTCCAGCGCGGCGATTTCGTCCATGATCTCCTCCGGGCTGCGGTGCGCGATTTCCTCGCCACCGTCCGGGTTCTTCACGGAGAGGTCAAAGGTCTGCGGGGCGATGTCCGCCACGTCCACGCTCCAGCTTTTGGGCGAGTCGGCGAAGGTCTTTTGCAGCTTCACAAACTCGGCGAGGTCGGAGTCGTTGAGCGGGTTGGTCTTCCCCATGTTGCGGCCGGGGTCGAGCTGGTAAAACCACACCTTGCGCGTGCTTTTTCCTTTTTCAAAGAAGAGCACGACGGTTTTCACGCCCGCGCCGATGAACGTGCCGCCGGGGCAGTCGAGCACGGTGTGGAGGTCGCATTCTTCGAGGAGCTTTTGCCGCAGGCTGACGGAGGCGTTGTCGGTGTTCGACAGGAAGGTGTTCTTGATGACGATGCCCGCCCGTCCACCGGCCTTGAGGACTTTGATGAAGTGCTGGAGGAAGAGGAACGCGGTCTCGCCGGTGCGGATGGGGAAGTTTTGCTGCACTTCCTTGCGCTCTTTGCCGCCGAAGGGCGGATTGGCGACGATGATGTGGAACCGGTCCTTTTCCTGCACGTCGGCGAGGTTCTCGGCGAGCGTGTTGGTGTGGATGATATTCGGCGCCTCGATGCCGTGCAGGATCATGTTCATGATCGCGATGACGTAGGCGAGCGACTTCTTTTCCTTCCCGTAGAAGGTGTGCTCTTGCAGGAAGCGATCCTGCGCGACGGTGCGCTTGGGGTTCCGGGCTTTGAGGTAATCGAAGGATTCGCAGAGGAATCCAGCCGAGCCGACGGCGGGATCGCAGATCGTTTCGCCGGGCTTGGGATCCACGACTTGAACAATCGCCCGGATGAGCGGGCGCGGGGTGTAATACTCGCCGCCGTTGCGCCCGGCGTTGCCCATGTTTTTGATCTTGGCCTCGTAGAGGTGGGAGAGTTCGTGCTTCTCGGTCTGGGACGCAAAGCGGAGTTCGTCGATGTGATCGATGATCTCGCGCAGGTTGTAGCCGCTCTGGATGCGGTTCTTTATCTCGCCGAAGATTTCGCCGATCTTGTATTCGATGGTGTTCGGGCCGGTGGCCTTCGCCTTGAACCCGTGCAGGTAGGGGAAGAGCTTCTGGTTGACGAACACGAGGAGGTCGTCGCCGGTCTGGGCGGTGTTGTGGTCGATCTTGCCGTCCTTGCCCTTGGGCGCGGCCCATGCATCCCAGCGGTAGGGAGCGTCGAGGATGCGGGAGTATTTTTTGCCGTCGAGCGCGGCTTCGGTGGCCTTGTCGTGTTCGAGGGCGTCGAGGTATTTCAGGAAGAGCAGCCATGAGGTCTGCTCGGTGTAGTCGAGTTCGCTGGTGCAACCGGCGTCTTTCCAGAGGACATCGTCGATGTTTTTGAAGGCTTGTTCGAACATGGGTGAAATCAGCGCGTGATGGCTAGGTAAGAACTACTGGTCGATCCACTGCATGGGGTGACGGTATAGCCGTTCCCGCGCGACCGGGCGAGAGGGATTTCCGGCGCAAAAAAGCCCGGCCTCCCTGCGGAGGACCGGGCTTTTCATTTTTCCGGAGGAAAATCAGGCCGGTTTGGCGGCCTCGTCGCGATCCTTCATTGCGGCCCTGCGGCTGAGCTTGACGCGGCCCTTGTCGTCCACGCCGATGCACTTCACCCAGACCGAGTCGCCGTTTTTGACGACGTCCTCGACGCGGTTGACGCGGAAGTCGGCGAGTTCGGAGATGTGGACGAGCCCGTCTTTTCCGGGAAGCACTTCGACGAAGGCGCCGAATTCTTTGATCGAGACGACCGTGCCCTGGTAGATTTCGCCGACGCCGATTTCCTTGGTCATGCCGAGGATTATTTCCTTCGCGCGCTGGAGGCTGTCGCCGTTGCTCGAGTAGATGTGGACCGAGCCGTCGTCCTCGATGTTGATCTCGGCGCCGGTCTCGGCGACGATCCCCTTGATCGTCTTGCCGCCGGGTCCGATGATGAGGCCGATCTTCTCGGGGTTGATGCGGATGGTTTCGATGCGCGGCGCATACTGGCTCATCTCGCTGCGCGGAGCGGCGAGGATCCCGCTCATGACGCCGAGGATCTTCGCGCGGGCCTCGGTCGCCTCGGCGACCGCTTCCCGCATGATTTCGTGCGAGACGCCGGCGAGCTTCAGGTCGAGCTGGAAGCCGGTGACTCCGACCTCGGTGCCGCAAAGCTTGAAGTCCATGTCGCCAAAGTGATCCTCGCTGCCGATGATGTCGGTCAGCGTGTGGTAGCGCTTGAGGCTGTCGCCATCGTATTCGGTGACGAGGCCGACGGAGATGCCGGCGACCGGACGCTTGAGCGGGACGCCCGCGTCCATGAGCGAGAGCACGCCGGCGCAGACCGTGGCCATCGAGGTCGAGCCATTCGACTCCATGACCTCGCTCGACACGCGGATCGCATACGGGAAGTCCTTGCCATCAGGGATCACCGGGGCGATCGAGCGTTCCGCCAGCGCGCCGTGGCCGATCTCGCGGCGGTTCTGTCCGCCGAACCGCCCGGTTTCGCCCACGCTGAACGGCGGGAAATTATAGTGCAGGATGAACGCCTTCGAGTCCACGCCTCCGCCGTAGGCGTCGATGTTTTGCGCCTCGTCGGCCGGGGCGAGCGTCGTGATGCCGAGCGCCTGGGTCTCGCCGCGTGCGAAGAGCGCCGAGCCGTGGCTGCGGGGGAGCAGGCCGACCTCGCCGGAAAGCGGGCGGATGTCGTGCAGGCCGCGCCCGTCGCAGCGCTGCCCCTTGTCGAGGATGCTGATCCGGAACGCCTTCTTCTGCAGGTAGTCGAACGCCTGGGAAATATCAAACTTCGAGGCGGCCGGGAATTTCTCGACGACGGCGGCTTCCACTTCCTTGCGGAGCGCGTCCACCGCCTTCGAACGGGCGACTTTGCCCGGGGTGTAAATCGCGGATTCGATCCGGTCGCCGGCGACCTGGTAGGCGATCTCGAGGATCGAGTCGTCCACCTGGAAGAGCTGGACGGTACGCTTCACTTTGCCGACCTTCGCGGCGAGCTCGCGCTGCGCGGCGACAAGGACGCGCACGTTTTCGCGGGCGAAGTCGAGCGCCGCGGTGAACTGCTCCTCGGGAAGCTCATTGGCTGCGCCTTCGATCATGATCACATTCTCGCCGTCGCCGACGTAGATCAGGTCGAGGTCGCTGTGGGCGCGCTCGTCGTGGGTCGGGTTCGCGACGAATGCGCCGTTGACGCGGCCCACCCGCACGGCTCCCACCGGGCCCGCGAAAGGAATATCCGAAACGCAGAGCGCGGCGGACGCCCCGTTGATCGAGAGGATGTCGGGGTCGTTCTGCCCGTCCGCGCTGAGCAGGAGCGTGATGATCTGGGTGTCGTAGAGGTAGCCCTTCGGGAAGAGCGGACGGAGCGGACGATCGGTCATCCGGCAAACGAGAACCTCTTTTTCCGAGGGACGGCCCTCGCGCTTGAAATATCCGCCCGGGAATTTCCCGACGGCTGCGGCCTTCTCTTTGTATTCGACGGTGAGCGGGAACCAGTCCTGCCCCTCTTTGATGCTGGTGGCCGAGACGGCGGTGACGACGACAATCGTGTCGCCGCAACGGACGGTGACCGCGCCGTCGGCGAGTTTGGCGAGCTTGCCGGATTCGATGGTGATGCTGGTGTGCCCGATCTGGGCATTAACGGAATGTGACATGGTAATAATAAGTTGCGCCGCCGGATCCCGGTGGCAGGGAGAAAAAATCCCCGGGCTTGTTCCCGGGATTTTTAAAGTTGGATTTCGCGCTACTTGCGCAGTTGGAGTTTCTCGATCAACGCCTGGTAGCGGGCGGCTGCCGTCCGCTTGAGGTAATCGAGGAGCCGCCGCCGTGTGGCGACGAGTTTGAGCAGTCCGCGGCGGGACGAATGGTCCTTCGCGTTGACTTTGAGATGCCCGGTGAGTTCGTTGATGCGTTTGGTCAGAAGCGCGATCTGAACGTCCGCGCTTCCCGTGTCTTTTTCGTGGAGCCGAAGGATATCGGCCTCTGCTGTTGCTGCCTTTGCCATTTGTTTTCTTATTTTTTGTGTAAGCCATCCAGCATCACATGTCGTCCGCCGGTTGACAAGTCCAAAGTCGGAAATTTCTGGCAGCGCCCCAATCGTGACGATCTCAAACCGCAGAAGCGGCAGTTTGCCGTCGGGCCGGGAGTGTGATACAAGGGGTTCGTGAAATATTTCTGGCGAACCGCCGCCCTCCTTATCGCGATCTGGGCCGCGGCGGCTGTCGTGATCTGGGCTTCGCGCTCCGCGAGTCCGACGCCGGAAAAACTGAAGGCTTATGTGGAGGGGCACCCGCTCGAGGGATTGGATGGCACCCAGAGGACACAGATCCTTGAGAAAACCGCGGCCCAGCTCAATCGCCTGACTTTTGATCAACGGCGCGAGCTCCGCGAAAGCACGGCGCTCCCCCGGTTTTTTGAAGGATTGAGCGCGCCCGAACGCAGCCGGTTTCTGGATCTGACGCTTCCCGAGGGGTTCAGCCAGATGATGTCCGCGCTGAACAAAATGAGCCCGGAAAAGCGCCAGCGGCTCGTGCAGCGGGTGATGGAGGACCTCCGGAAAAACGCTCCGCAGTCGGCGGAGCGGATCAACGAGGACGAGGTGAAGAAGATCGTCGGGCAGGGGGTTTCCAGTTTTTACGAGAATGCGAATGCGGAAGTGAAGCTGGACTTTGCGCCGGTGCTCGAGGAGCTGCAGAGGAACATTCAAAACCTGCGATGAGAGGGTTCACGTTGTTGGAGATGCTGGTCGTCCTTGTGATTGCGGCCATTCTCGCGTCCCTGGCCATTCCCGCCGTCCGCATGGGAATGTCCCGTGCCCACTCCGCCAAATGCCTTTCCCATCTCCGCGGGATCGGCGTCGGCCTCAATGGCTGGCTGGCCGACAACAACATGACGATGCCTCCGCTGGCTGCGGGAAGAAGAAGCCGCGACGAGGACGTGCCCGTGATGGACACCACGCTGGCTCACTACATCGGGGATCAACGCCTCTTCGCGTGCCCGGCGGACAAGGTGCTGGCGGCGGCGACGGGCACCAGCTATTATTGGAACAGTGTCTTGAGCAGCCAGTCCGCCGCGAATCTGAATTTTCTCTCCCTCGCGACAGATCTCTCGAAAATCCCCGTTGTTGTGGACAAGGAAGGCTGGCACATTCACTCCGAAGACAAGGTGAACCACCTGTTCGCCGACGGCCATGCCGCGAACCGGCTCCGGCTGTTCACAACCCCATGATCCACGTCGATGCGATCTGCAAAAAATTCCGCGGCCGGCCGGCCGTGGCGGACGTTTCGTTCCAGGTGGGGAAGGGAGAAATTTTCGGTTTGCTCGGGCACAACGGGGCCGGCAAGAGCACGACGTTCGGAATCGCCCTCGGGCATGTGCGAGCGGATTCCGGGAGCGTCACCATCAACGGCCACGACGTGGCAAAAGCGCGTTCGCCCGCCCTCGCCCGGGTGGGCGCCATCTTCGAAACGCCCGCGTTCTATGATTACCTGAGCGGCTGGAGGAACCTGCGGTTTTTTGTGTCCCTGGGCGGCGGGGCTCCGCGCTCACGCATGGAGGAGGTTGTTCGTTTGGTGGGCCTCGAAGAACGGATCCATGATGCGGTCCGCACCTACAGCCACGGCATGCGCCAGCGTCTGGCCCTGGCCCAGGCGTTGCTCCCGGATCCCGAGGTGGTCCTGCTCGACGAACCCACCGAGGGACTCGACCCCGAGGGCATTCATGAAATCCGCCGGCTGATCCAGAAGTTGCGCGCAGAGCACGGCATGACGGTCATCCTTTCCTCGCACCTTCTCCATGAGGTGGAACAGCTCTGCGACCGTGTCGCCATCCTGCACCGGGGCTCGCTCGTTTTCTGCGGGAGGTGGCAGGATGCCGGTCCGGGCGGCTCCCGCTGGAAGATCGATACCCCCGACCTGGAAAAATGCCCGGCCGCGTTGCAGGGCCTCGGGGCCACCGTTCTGGACGGCGGCACGCTGAGCCTGCCCGAGTCCCTCGACCCCTCGACGGTGGTCGCCGCACTGGTCGCTGCAGGAGTCCGCATCCGCGGGTTTCGGAAACAGGTCTGCACGCTCGAAGATTTTTATCTCGAAAGGGCCGGCTGATGCGACTGTTTCTGGCACAGTTTCGCGGCGAGCTTTTCAAGCTTTTTGCGCGCAAGCGGACCTACATCGGCTTCGGCGCGTTTCTCGGCGTCGAGATGCTCATGCTTTTTCTTCTCAATCTGGAGCGCGTCCGGCAGGGGATCGCCCGCGTGATCGAGGCTGCGGGATATCCGGCGGAGGCGTACCTCTCCGGCCTCACGCTCGCGTTCCTGATCCTCCTCTCGTCGGTTTTCCTTCTGGGCTCGCTGTATCTGGCGCTGGTCGCGGGGGATGTGGTGGGCAAGGAGGTCGAAGACGGAACGTTGCGGATGATGCTGTGCCGCCCGGTTTCGCGCACACGGATCCTGGCGCTCAAGCTGGGGGCGGTTCTTGTCTATTCGCTGGTGCTGACATGGTTCGTCGCGTCCACCGCGCTCGTCGTGGGGCTCCTGCACAGCGGGGCCGGCGGGCTCTTTGTTTTTGCCCCGATGGAGAAGGTCTTCGCCCTCTACGATTTCGGCCCCGGGCTTGTGCGCTACACGCTCGGCGTTGTTTTTCTCTCGCTCTCGCTGCTCACGATCCCCGCGATCGGTTTCTTCCTCTCCTGCTTGGACATGAAGCCCGCCGCCGCCGCCATCGGGACGCTCTCCTTTTTGTTCATGGACTCCATCCTGAGAAACGTCCCGTTCTTCGAGTCCCTGAAACCCTGGTTCGTCACCTCGCACATGTCCGCATGGGTTCGCATCTTCGAATACCAGATCCCTTGGGAGAGAATGGCCGAGGACTATGCGTGGCTGCTCGCCCTCAATGCCACGCTCGTGGTCCTGGCCCATGCGGTTTTTCAGCAGAGGGATTTCAAAGCATGACTGTTATGGATATTTTCCGCGACCTTCTGTAGTGTGGCTTCCATGAACCGCCGCTTCCGCACATTGGATCTGGGATCTTCGGCCACGGGCATCGGGAGGTGGCTGCTTCCGGCCCTCTTGGTTTCGCTGCTGATCCATGTGGGATTCCTGGCGTGGTCGAACCGGGTGAAGCTCAACCCGCTGAACGGGGTGGATTACGACCCGTCTCCGCCGAGGCGGTTTCAGCTCGAGAGCGTGGATCTCGACCCGAGGCTGCTGAATCCGGCGCCTGCCGCAGTCGAGCGTCCGGCTGTCGCGCCGGTGGCGGTGAAGCTGCCCGACGAGACGGCAGCGCTGGAAAAAGCCGGAGGCAACAACCCATCGCTCCCGCCCGCACCGAAGCCGGACAGCTCGCTCCTCTCGGAAAAACCCGACTTCGCCATGCCGTCGCTCAAAAATTCCCTGTTGGCGGCGCCCTCGCAGGAGGCCGCGTTTCCGGAAAGCAAAATGCTCGACGACGAGCTGCTCTCGGAGAAGCCCCTCGCGGCCGGAGAGTCCCTGCTCGCGCTTTCCGTCCCGGAGTCCCGGGGCGGAACGCGCGGGTCCGGCGGCCCGGCCGGCGAAAGAGGCTTCAGCAACCTCGACGACCTGCTTGCGCAAACCGGCCCGCTCACGCCGGAAACCGCGCCGATCCTGATGCCAACCGATTTGCTTTTTGACTACGACGCCCCCGCGTTGCGCCCGGAGGCGGTCGCGAGCCTCCGGAAGCTGGGGATCCTCCTCCAGAGAAACCCGGGCGCCCGCTTCGTCATCGAGGGGCACACCGACTCGTTCGGAACCGACGAATACAACCTGGCCCTCAGCCGCAGGCGCGCGGAATCTGTCAAAGCCTGGCTCATCGGAAACATGGGGCTCCCGGAGGAGGCCATCCAGACGGTCGGCTGCGGAAAATCCCGGCTGCTCGCGCCCGCCGAGGGAACGATCGAGGAACAACAAATCAACCGCCGGGTCGAAATCGTCATCCGCTCCGCCGCCCCATGACCTGCCCGGACGAAAGTGCCCTGGAAAAGACCGCGAGGGATCTCTCCGAGCGCACCCTTCAGAAGCCCGACGACCCGATCACGATTTTCAAAGGCTTCCGGAAAATCGAGGAGCAGCGGCTCCGCATGTGGCACAACAGCGGCGGCGGCGGGCGCGAGATCGCCCGCCAGAGATCCGAGATGGCGGACATCCTGTTCCGCGAGCTCTTTGCCGGGGTGGTGAATGCTGTCGCGCCAAAGGGCCTGGGCGGCAGGCTCTGCGTGGCGGCGTTCGGGGGATACGGGCGCCGGGAGCTCATGCCGTTCAGCGACGTGGACATCCTGTTCCTTCAGGAGGAATCCAGAAAGCCGGACAAAGAAATCGAGGAGATCGTCCGCCGGACGCTCGTCCTGCTGTGGGACATCGGCTTCAAGGTCGGCCATGCCACCCGCACGATCAAGCAGGCCGTCACCAAGGCGAACGAGGACATGATCACGAAAACCTCGCTGCTCGAATCCCGTTTCCTTGCCGGAGAGCGCGAGATTTTCACGCGGTTCCGGCAGCGGTTCGAGAACGGATGCGTGCGCGGGCACGAAGGGGAATACATCAAGTGGCGGCTCGCCAACCAGGCCGAGATGCGGCTCAAGAACGGGCCGAGCGTCTTCCTGCAGGAACCGAATGTAAAAAACGGCATCGGCGGGCTGCGCGACTACCAGAGCCTGCTCTGGATCTCCCACTTCAAGCTCGGCATCATGACGACCGCGAAGCTCGTCGAGGAGAAAGTCCTCCGCGAGACCGAGCGCCGGCTGCTCGACAAGGGCTATGACTTCCTCCTCCGCACCCGCACCGAGATGCACTACCTCAACGGCCGGGCGGTGGACGCCCTCGCCCTCCAGCTTCAGGGGCAGGTCGCGGTCGCGTTCAACTACCAGCAGAAAAACATCCTGCGCAAAGTCGAGGCGTTCATGCGCGACTACTACAGCCATACCCGGAACATCCACCTCCTCACCGTGGCCGGGCTCGAGCGGATGCACGCGACCCGCACGGAAAAAAAGCCGGGCTTCCTCGCGATGCTCCGCGCCCGCCCGAAGGTGGAAAAGTTCGACGGGTTCATCGCTCGGCAGGGGAGGCTCGAGCCGGAATCCCGGGAGATTTTTCACGACGACCCCTGCCGGATGATCCGCGCGTTCCACCATGCGCAGGTCCGCCAGCTCGAATTCCACCCGGAGCTCAGCGACCTGATCCGCCGCAGGCTGCACCTCGTGAACCGGACGTTCCAATACGCGAGCGCCGCCCGCGAGACCTTCTTCGCCATCCTCTCGCGCAAGGGCGAGGTCGGCCCGGTGCTCCGGCGGATGCACAACCTCGGGTTCCTCGGGCGCTACATGCCGGAGTTCGGCGCGCTCGACTGCCTGGTCCAGCACGAGTTCTACCACCGCTACACCGCCGACGAGCACACGCTCGTGTGCATCGAAAAGCTGGACGCGACGCTTTTTGCCGACTCCGAAAAGCTGGCCGGCTACCGGGAAATTTTCCAGAAGATCGAGGATCCGGTGGCTCTCTATCTCGCGCTGCTCCTGCACGACACCGGCAAGGCGGCGAACGAGCGCAACCACGAGGAAGCGAGCGCCGTGCTCGCGCACAAGGTCACGCGGCGGCTCCAGCTCGCGCCCGAGCGGCGCCGGATGCTCATCACCCTCGTGGACTCGCACTATCTCCTCTCGAAAACCGCCCAGACCCGCAACCTCGAGGATCAGGCGACGATCGAGGAGTTTTCGCGCATCGTCGGCAACCGGGCCAACCTCGACGCACTCATGCTCATCACCCTCGCCGACGGGATGGGAACAAGCGACCAGAACTGGTCGGATTGGAAAGAGGGGCTCGTCTGGACGCTCTACCGCCGGGCGGTCCAGTATCTCGAGGGCGGCCCGGTCGCCGCCAAGGAAATCCGCCGCCACCGCGATGAGCAGCACCAGAACGTCCTCCGCAAACTCGGCCGCGACTTCGCCGACGAGGCGGCGGCCCACTTCCACTTCATGCCCGAGCGGTATTTTCAGATGTTCGGGCCCGACGACATCGCCGCCCACCTCCGGCTCTTCCGCACGTTTTTTGAAAACCAGCATAAGGGGGACGAGATCTCGCTCGCGCCGGTTTTCCATTGGACCCCGCACCCCGAGCAGGGGCACAGCGAGGTCTGGGTTTGCGGGTGGGATCGCCCGCGACTCCTCGAGCGGATCGCCGGTGCCTTCCTCTCCGCCCAGGTCAACATCCTGAGCGCCGATATTTTCACGCGCGGCGACAGCCTGATGCTCGACATTTTCCGCGTCGGCAGCACCCGGCATGAACCGGTGACCAACCCGAAGGATATCGCGCGCGTCGAGACCTGCCTGGCTGAGTCGCTCGCCGTCGAAGATTTTGACTTCGCCCCGCTCATCAGCAAGGAAACCCGGCTGCGAAGCTACCGGATCTCCCAGGATTTCGAGCTGCCCACGCGGATCCATCTCGACAACTCCTCGCACCCGATCCACACGCTGTTGGACATCCAGACGCCCGACCGTCTCGGGTTGCTCTACGATCTTCTCCGGGCGATGGGAACCGCGGGCGTGATCATCGAACTCTCGCGCATCACGACCGAGATGGATGTGGCGATGGACTCGTTCTACATCCACAGCAAGGACGGGCAGAAGATCGACGACCCGGCCGCCATGAAGCGCCTCCAGCGGCTCCTGCACCGCGCGGCCGTGAAGGCGTGACGCGCGGTTCGGGACATTTATTCACAAGGCGCGTGCGATATCCCTCCCGGGCCGCGGCCCGAAGGCCCGCTTGAAACCACGCTTCGCGGGGCGGAAGGCCTGTTCCTCGCTTTATCCAAGCCTGTTCCACGCGATGGGGGGCACCAGATCGCTTGGAAAATACAGGATGTCCCGCGGGGAGAACCGCGCCGATCGGTCACGGAATATTACGTTGACCAGAGGAAATTCACAGGTTGTTCACATCTGTCCCTCCCCACAGCCGCCCGCCGGGAGGGGCTTTTCTTTTTCAGAAATCAGTTCATAGACAGCCACGCTCTGGCTCCGGCCCTTGACGGTCACGTCATCAATCCTCCGGGTTTCGAATTTCCCTTCCACCAGCGAATGCGTCTGCTCGCTGATGAGGATTTGTGTCCCGTAGATTTTGTTCAGCCCCTCGAGGCGGCTGGCGAGGTTCACATTGTCGCCGATCACCGTGTAGTTCATCCGTTCGTCGTATCCCATGTTTCCGACGATCATCTCGCCCGAATTGATCCCGATTCTGGTCCTGAAGACGGGCTCGCCCTTCCGGGCGGATTCCATCTCCAGCGATTCGAGGAAGCGCCGGCATTGCAGGGCGGTGCGGCACGCCGCCGCCGCATGGTCGGGCGCGGGGTTGGGGGCGCCCCAGAACGACATGATCGCGTCCCCGATATATTTGTCCACGGTGCCGCAGTTCCGCAGGATGATTTTTGTCATGCCTTCAAAATAAACCCCGAGGTGGCCGGCGAGGATTTCCGGCGCCATTTGTTCGGAGAGGGCGGTGAAGTCCGCGATGTCGGAGAACATCACCGTCATCGTCCGCTTTTCCGCGCCGAGAACGGCCTCCTTGTTGAGCCGCATCAGTTCGGCGACCAGATCCGCGGGGACGTATTTCCTGAACGAGCGGAGGCCGTTTTTCATGTTGACCAACGCCTCCGCCATGGCGGCGATCTCCTTGACGCGGGAATCGATCCGCGGCCTGTGATCGAGGTCGAAGCTCTGAATCCGCGACATCTCCGCAGCCAGCCGGAGAAGCGGGCGGCTGATTCTCCGGGAGAAGGCGATGCCCAGGGCGGCCACGGCCAGCGACGCGCCCAGGGCAAGAAGAACGGTGGTCGCGAGGTAGGTCTGCTCGTAGTCGGTGATCTGCGTGGCGGACATGTCGATGCCGAGCACGCCTTCCAACTCTCCGCCCGAAGAAAAAATGGGGGCGTAGCTGGAAAGCCACGTCCCCCACTTGTCGGTGTAGAAACGGGAATCGATCTGAACCCGGTACGGCGGCTCGAAGGCGGCGAGCATGGCCGGGGACGTGGCGTCGACGACATCGCCGATATGGCTGACGTTTTCTTCCGCTTCCTCCGCGTCCAATACAAAATGAATTTTTCCCGCCCCGTCTTTCCGGAGCGTGTAGATGTAGCGGATCTCTTTCGCGCGCTCCCGGATGGCCTGAAGGCTCCGCTTCAGGCTCAGATACGCGTCGCCGGCCTCGTCGGATCTCCGGACCAGCCCCCGGTGCCGGTCCGCATCCATTTGCAGGGCCGCGATCCCCGCAGCGTCCCGCAGCCGCTCGCGAATGCCTTCCCGGATGAACGCACGCACGCTGAAATACGTGCTGAAACCCAGCAGCAGCGAGGTCAGGACGGCGATGCCGACAAAGGCGGTTCCCAAACTGAAACGCAGGCTGAAAAAAAGTTTTCGAAACGAATGTTCCGCCCGTATTCTCCTTGTCTTTTTGATGCCGTTTCCATTAGGCGGAAACGCCCCGCGTGTCAAATTGCGGGTTTTTTCTGCAGCGGGCGTCGAAAATCCGGGCGTGCCCCCGCGAAGTTTCATGGATTCGTTTCTTGACCTTTGCAGGCGGTTCCGGCATGGAATCCGTTTCTCCTCCGGGAAAATTTCCCGGGGGCCCGCTCAAACCATGACATTCCGCCGACCGACCTTTCTCTTCCGCCTGCTTCTGCCGGCGCTGATTTTCGTAGTTGCTCCCGTGTCCCGCGCGCAGGCTCCGCGGGGTCCGGTGATCAAGGACATCGTGGTCGAGAACGTGGGCGCGCCCAGTATTTCCAAGGAGCGCGTGCTTGCGAACCTCGCCACAAAAGTCGGTCAGCCCTACAGCGAACGCGCGGCCGAGCAGGACATCCGGGCGCTCTACGCGACCGGCGGGGTTTCCAATGTCCGCCTCTTCGCCGAGCCGCTCGGGGACGGAGTCAAAGTCACCGTCCTTCTCCAGGGCCGCCCGGTCATCGAGGAACTCCTCATCGAGGGGGCCGACCATATCCCGATGAACCGCATCCGCCGCGAAATCAGCTCCAAGGCCGGAGATGTCGTGAGCGAGGAAAAACTGGAGGACGACCGGCAGAAAATCATCAAGCTCTACGAGGACAAAAATTACTCCGAGGTCGAAGTGGCCTTCCGGATCCAGGAAATCCCGGGCAAAAACCGCTCGCGCGTCACTTGCGCAATCACCGAGGGCCCGAAGCTCGTGGTCAACCGGATCACCTTTGTCGGAAACGATTCGATCCTCGCCCGCGACCTCCGCAAGGTCCTGAAGACGAAAACCGAGAACCTCCTCTCGTTCCTGACAAAAAGCGGACGCCTTCTTCCCGCGCAGGCCGATGAGGATCGAGCGGCCCTCCGCACGCTTTACCAGAACCGCGGCTTCGCCGACGTCGAGGTCTCGGATTTGCAGACCCAGCCGGTTCCCAACGGCGGCGTCGAGATCGTCATCACGATCGTCGAGGGCACGCAATACCACGTCAATGCCATGAAGGTCGAGGGGGCGAACGTCGTGCCCGAACAGGAAATCCTCGCGCGCATGAAAATGCGGGGCGGGCAGCTCTTCACTCCGAAAGGCATGGGCGACGACCTCAAGGAACTCCGCAATTTTTATGGCACCAAAGGCTACGTGGACATGGTCGCGATGCCGGTGGTGCTGCCGGCCGGCCAGGGGGCCGTGGATGTGACCTACCGGCTCGATGAAGGCGTCCAGTCGTATGTCAACCTCGTCAACATCCAGGGCAACACCCGCACCCGGGACCGGGTCATCCGCCGCGAACTCGCCCTCAAACCGGGCGAGGTCTTCGACACGACGCTCGTGGATCTCAGCAAGAAGCGCCTCGAAAACCTGAACTACTTCTCGCGCGTCGAAACCCCCGCCTCGGACACGATCGTCCCCGGCCGCAAGGATCTGAATGTCATCGTCGAGGAGAAGCGCACCGGGTCGTTCAACTTCGGCGTCGGGTTCAGCACGATCGACAGCCTCCTCGGGTTCGCCGAAATCCAGCAGTCGAACTTCGATCTCTTCAACTGGCCGAACTTCACCGGCGGCGGCCAGAGGTTCCGGATCCGCGGGCAATACGGCATCCAGCGCAGTGACTTTGTCATCTCCCTCACCGAGCCGTGGTTCCTCGGATACAAGCTCTCGGTCGGAGTCGAGGCCTACTACCGGAATGCCAACTTCCTCTCGGCGGTCTACAACCAATCGAACGTAGGCGTCGCGTTCCAGGCGCGCAAACAGATCTGGCGCGCGCTTTCGGCTCGCTCGGAATACCGGATCGAGCAGGTCAAAATTTACGATGTCGGCAATACCAACCAGAACAACTACTACTTCTACAACGGGTATAACGACGGGTATAATGGCAACGAAAATGTTGGGCTTGTCATTGAAAATTCCGCGGGCACCTACACCAAGAGCGTCGTCACCGGCGGGCTCACTTGGGACACCCGCGACAGCCTGTTCCTCACCCGCAAGGGAGAGCTCATCGAATTCACCGGATTCATCGCCGGCGGTCCGCTCGGAGGAACCGTGCAGGACTACGGGCTCTCGCTCGAATTCGCCAAATACTTCTCCCTGCCCTTCGACTTGATTTTTCTCGTGAAGGGTCAGATCGCCATCACGAACGGATGGGGAGGAGACACCGCAAATGTGGATGGAGGCTATGGCAACGGAGTTCCCATCTTCGACCGCCTCTACCTCGGAGGTGCCAACAATATGCGCGGCTTCAACTTCCGAGAAGTCGGCCCGGTGGATCAGTATGGAAACCCGATCGGTGGCAATTCCCTCGCCTACATCACGTTTGAAATGACCTTCCCGATCATCTCCCGCGTCCGCGGCGCCATCTTCACCGACATGGGTTTTGTCAATGTCCAACCGGGCGACTTCGGAACATCGAACGCCAACGTGGACGCAGGCATCGGCCTCCGCCTCGACCTCCCGATCGGCCCGATCCGCGTGGACTACGGCATCCCGATCATCTACGACAACTGGAACGGCCCCCCGGGAAAATTTAATTTCAATATCGGATACCAATTTTGAACAAATCGTTCCGGACGCGGTCAAAGCTTGACCGGAACGTTTTTCCGTCCATAATCAACCACTCAAACAGAAAACCAACCAACATGCTCAAATCCATCCTGTCCGCCACCATCCTAGCTACCGCAATCCTCGCGTTCGTTCCGTCCGCAAATGCCCAAAGCAAAATGGGCACCCTGGACATGAACGCCATCTTCACCCAGTATTACAAAACGAAGGACGCCGAGGCGAAGCTCAACGAGGCCCGCGCCGCCGCCAAGAAGGAACTCGACGATCGTCTCGAGACGCTCAAAAAGGCGATGGACGAGATCAACAAGATCAATGCCGACCTCGAAAAGCCCGAGCTCAGTAAGGACGCCAAGGGCAAGGCCACCGCGAACCGCGACTCGAAAGTCAACGACGCGCGCAACCTCGACCGCGAAATCACTGAGTTCCGCAGCACCCGCGAGCGCCAGCTCCAGGAGCAGTTCGTCCGCATGCGCAAGGACATCATCGACGAAATCATGAAGGTCGTGAACGAGAAGGTCAAAGCCACCGGCTACGACATCGTCTTCGACAAATCCGGAATGAGCATGGGCCAGATCCCGGTGCTCGTCTACTCCCGTGATGATCTCGATTTCAGCAAGGACATCGTGGCCAGCCTGAACAAGAACGCTCCGAAAACTCCGGCCTCGAACTGATGACTCTGCGCGAGGTGGCCGCCCGTACGGGCGGCTGGGTGGCGCCCGAGGCCACCGATCTCGAAATCTCCGGCTTGGCATCGCTCGGCGATGCCAACCCCGGAGATCTCGCGTTTTTCGGGAACCCGAAATATCTGCGAGCCCTGCGGAAATCCCGCGCCACAGCCGTCCTTGTCCCGCACGGATTCAGCGAGGAGGTTCCCGCCGTGAGGATCTGGACGGACAATCCCGGCGTCGCGTTCGCGGGACTTCTTCCGGAATTCGCTCCGCCGGAAGTCCCGCTTCCTTCCGGCATCCACCCGACCGCGGTCATCGCCCCGGACGCGGAGATCGCCCCGGATGCCGCAGTCGGCCCGCATGCCGTGATCGAGCCGGGCGTCCGGGTCGGCGCCCGCTCGATCGTCGGCGCGCACTGCTACATCGGCCATTGGTCGGTGATCGGAGAAGATTGCCGCCTCCACCCGCATGTCACGATCCGGGAGCGCTGCACGCTGGCCAACCGCGTGATACTGCACGCCGGCGCAGTCATCGGAGCCGACGGATTCGGCTACGAACCCCACGAGGGAAGCCACCGGAAAATCCCGCAAACGGGAACCGTGCAGATCGAGGACGACGTCGAGATCGGCGCGAACTCAACGATCGACCGGGCGCGGTTCGGACGCACCTGGATCCGCAAGGGCACAAAAATCGACAACCTGGTGCAGATCGGGCACAACGTCACGATTGGCGAGCATTGCATCCTCTGCGCCCAGGTCGGAATCTCGGGCAGCACCCGCCTGGGGAATTCCGTTACGCTCGCCGGAAAAGTCGGCCTCAGTGGGCATATCGAACTGGGCGACGGGGTCATCTTCGGCGCCATGTCCGCGATCGCAAAGGACGTGCCCGCCAATAGCATCATGTTCGGTGCCCCGGCCCGCCCGATCCGCGAATACAAGGCAACTTACGCGCTCCTGAAAAACATCCACAAGCTCTACGCCCGCGTGAAGGAACTGGAATCGCGCGCCGTCGAGGATCGCCCCTCCGAACCTTAGCGGCACTTCAGTCATCCTGACCGCGCCCGGAAAAAAGAAAGGGCGAGATGAGCGGGAGCGAACGAGTCAAAGCTTTTGGTGCAGGGAGCACAACCGAAAGGCAGTGAAGCATCGCCCGTGCGCCGTGGAAGACCTGCGAATGTCACGCAGGCAGACGGTGGGATGGAGCGAAGCAAAACTGGAGCGCCTGTGGCCACGCCCGTGTTGGGCGTGTTGCCGCTGGCACCCGTCCGGCACGCACTCTGCTACAGGGCTTCGCGTCTCACAATCTTCCCTCGCAGGTCAGGATATCTGATCGTATTATTTCGCCGTTGCGACTTTTATCCGCTTGAGATGTCCGTGCGCGTTGACGAGCACGCGGCCGCTTTCAAAGAGATCCGCCAGCGCGGCGACCGTCTCCTTGCTGTTGCGCGCACACGAGCCGACAATCTCCACCAGATCGCCCAAGGAATATTTTTCTCGATTCAGTTTTCGGTAATAATTTTTCATACCTCTTGTTGAAAGTTGAGACACTCTGCCGGGCGCGGACGTTCAAATTCTCTTCGTGAGCTCCTCCCAGCGGGCGTAGAGGCGGGCGACTTCATGCCTGCCCGCATCGAGTTTCCGGTTCAGATCCGGCACCTCGGCCCCGCGGGAGGCATAAAAACCGGGGTCGTTGAGGAGCGCGTTCCATTCGGAAACCTGTTCTTCCGCGGCCTGGATCGCCAGCTCGATGCCATCGAGCTCGCGCTGCTCGCCGAAGCTGAGCCGCCCGGATTTGGAAGCCGGCTTGGGGGCGGCTGGCGGCGCAGCGGCCGGGCGAAATGCGGCCTGCGCCCGCCGGTCGCGCTCGGATTTTTTTTCCAGGTAGTAGGAATAATTTCCCGGCTGGACAACGATCCCGCCCTCTTCGAAGGCGGCGATCTGGTCGCAGATCCGGTCGAGGAAATACCGGTCGTGGCTGACGACAAGGATGGTTCCCTCGAAGTCCGCCAGCGCCTCCTCGAGCATGCGCAGGCTCGCGAGGTCGAGGTCGTTCGTCGGCTCGTCGAGCACGATGACATTGCCCCCGCGGCAAAGCACTTTGGCGAGCAGGAGCCGGGCGCGCTCGCCGCCGGAGAGCTTGTCCACACGCTCGGTCACCCGCGAATCCTCGAAAAGAAACCGGCGCAGATACGCGCGGGCGGTGAGCGTCTGCTCGCCGAATTTGACGACCTCGCCGGAGTCGGAGACCTCGTCGAGCACCGTCCCCCGGCCGTCGAGCTTCATCCGCGACTGGTCAATATAATTGAACACGACCCGCTTGCCGATCGTTGCCTCGCCCTCGGTCGGGGCGAGCTCGCCCAGGCAGATGCGGAGGAGCGTGGTTTTTCCCACGCCGTTCCTGCCAACCACTCCCGTGCATTGGCCGGGACGCAGCGAGAGGTTCAGGTTCCGGAACAGCCAGCGCCCGTCCATGCTCACGCCGGCCCCGGCAAGCTCCACCGCAGTGTTTCCGATCTCGGGCGCGGGCGGGATGAGAAGATCCATCTCGCGCTCCTCCGGCGGCGCCTCGATCCCGGCGACCTGGTAGAACGATTCCAGCCGGTGCTTCGACTTCGACCGCTGGGCGCGCACACCGGCGCGGACGAATTCGAGCTCGGCACGCAGGAACCTCTGCCTCCGCCGCTCGGACTGCTCGGCGATCTGTCGGCGCGCGGTTTTTGCCACCAGAAACGCGGTGTAGTTGCCCGGATGCGTGAACGCCCGCCCGCCCGCCAACTCGATGATCCGCGTGGCAATTGTCTCCAGAAAATACCGGTCGTGCGTGACAAAAATCAGCGCGCCTGGAAACCCACGCAAAAATTCTTCGAGCCAACGGATGGATTCGGAATCCAGGTGGTTCGTCGGCTCGTCGAGGAGGAGGAGATCCGGCTGCGACGCCAGTGCCCGGCAGAGCGCGACGCGACGCTTTTCTCCGCCGGAAAGCGGCCCGACCAAGGCATCGAGCGGAGGGGCCGCCAGCGATCCGGCCTCGGCACGGATCCGCGTGTGAAGGTTCCAGCCGTCGGCGTGGCTGATCCGATCCAAAAGATCCGCGAGCTCAGCCTCGCTCCCGTCGCCCGCCTCGTAGCGGTTCATCCAGCCGACAAGATCCGACGCCCCAGCCTCGATGTTTTCCAAAACGGATTTCGTGCCGTCGAGCTCGAACTCCTGCGGCAGATACCCGACGCGCAACCCGCGCCGCCGCGAAACCTCGCCGGAATCCGGATCGGATTCCCCGGCAAGGATTTTGAAAAGACTCGTCTTGCCGCAGCCGTTCCTTCCGACAAGCCCGACCTTCTCGCCGGGGGAAACCGTCAGCGAAACCCCGTCCAGCAGATGCTGCCGCCCATAGGCCAGACGCAGATCCTGCGTGGAAATGAGAGACGGGATCGCGGACATTCAATACCGGAATCTCGGGGTTCCCGCCGGCTTGGATCGCGCCGGAATGCTTTCGGGAACGACCTCCGGCTCAACGTTCAAGTCAGGCGGCGGAACGTTCGGATCCGGCAGCGGCGTGTCGTTGATGTGCGGGCCGGAGTAAACCGGACTGCTCTCGCCGCGCGTTCTCCCGACGCGTTTTTTCAATGCCGGTGCCTCCGCGGCCTCAGCCCGGATCTGCTCAGGTGACCGGGGCGGCGCATCGGCCATGTTCTCGTTCGCAAGGTATCCGGTACGCAAATCCTCCAGCTGAACCAGGCTGAATCCCATCTCGCGGCGGAAAAGCTTCACGCGGGTTCCCGCGCGCAACGACGCGTCCGGCCCCTTCCCTTGCATCGGACCCAGCCGGTAAAACGGCGAAAAATCCCGGATGACGACATACTCCGGCGCCGTTTCGGGAGCAAAGGTCACCACCGCACACCCGGAGAAAACCAGGCAAACGGCCCCAACAATCGCACCGTGCAGGACAGCCGCCGCCCGAAATATTTGAAAGCCCCTCATCACGGATCGAATCATGCCGATTTCCGCGCGCATTGGCAACAGGATCCACTCAGTTTGAAGCGCTTGTACCATCTCTTGGAAATAAACAGACGATAAGAGGCCAGCGCAAAACAGGATCGGGCACGGGCGTCCCACCCGTGAAAGACACTCGCCTGTGATTGCTGAGTCAGTGCCCAAACGGGGGGGGCGCCCGTTCCCCTTGGTCGCCGCGAAGTCCGATTATTTCCAAGATGCGATATTACTGCAGGATCTTGGATTCGAGTTTTGAGATCCGGTGGATGAGCCAGGCCGCGATGTCAAAATCGTCGCCCAACGCGGAGAGGGCGAGCCGGGTCGGCGCGGGAAAGTCCCGGCTGCCTTCGGAAAACTTTTTGCGTAGATCTTCGGCTGCCGGGCTGTGGTGCCGGCTTTCCTCGTAGAAGGCATGAATGTCGGCGGGGTCGAGCGTGGCGGTCGCCTTTGCGGCAAGGGCAAGGTTGGATCCGAGCCAGCCCTGGAGGCCGGAGGCCGTCGCGGCGGCTTCCGGAGGCAGCGAAGCCAGCCGGTCCGCAAATTCCCCAACGGCCTCGCCGATGTGGCGTATCGTGTGCAGCCACGCCCGGAAGCGCTGGAGGCGGACGGACTGCCCGACATTCAAGCGGCTGTCCGAAACAAGCCGGACACAGAAATTTTCAATCGAGGCCCCGAGCCGGACGAAGGCCGGGGAAACGTGGCTCTCCGGATCCGGGGATTCGCTGGATTTCAGGTTCAAAGTTGAGATCAGGCGACCGAGTTCTTTGGGCAGGAGATCCAGCGCCGTCGCGGGATCCGCAAGCGCCTGGGTGCTGAGAAATGCGGGAGCATCGGGGGCGGCGACCGGATCGTTCGGCCAGACCTTTTCCAACAGTGCAGCGCAGAATGGCAGCAGCGGGGTCATCAACAGGGCCGGCAGCAGATTCGAGAGCAGGAACACCACGGCAAGCTGGATGGGCGGCCCGCCGCTGACTCCCCGGAGGAGCGTCTCAATGAGCGGAACGCCCGCCGCCTCCAAATAGAAAAGAAGCATCATCAGCGACCCGCTCACCACACAAAAAAAATCTTCCATCCGCACCAGCCGCAGCGGCTTTCCGGTCATCCCCACCGACAAAAAAATCCGGAGGACAATCGCGCCGAGGTTTGTCCCGTAAATGACCGGCACGGCCTGGTGGACCGGGATGGCACCCGCGCCGGCAAGGGTGATCACGAGCATCGCGGCCCCGGTGTTGGATTGCAGGACGGCGGCGGCGGCGATGCCGCAGGCGAAGGCTGGAAGCGATCGGCTCAGCGCCCCATCGAGAGCGGAACGGAACCAGGCGGCATCCTTGAGCGGGGCCGCGCCCGCGCCCATCTCCCCGAGGGCGAAAAGGATCAGCGCCACCCCGAGCAGCGCCCCCGCAATCGTGTGCCACGGCTTCGCGTGCACCGAGCCCATGAAGATGCCGGCCCCCCCGACAAGTAAGGCCACGACCGGGTGGATGTTGACCGCCGCGAGAAACGCAAGCGCCGTGAGCCCGACGTTGCACCACACCACCACCACCCGTGCGGGAGGGGTCTGGATGAGCCCGCTGCCGACCATGCTCACCAATATGAATGTCACCGCCGTCGCGCTCTGCATGAGCGCGCCCGCTACGAGGCCGAGAAGGGCCGCAAGGAACGGCGTGTGCGTGGCCGACTTGACGAGATTCCGAAACCCTCCGCCGCTCAGCTGCCGGAGGTTTTGCCCCACCAGTTGGAGGCCGAGAAAAAATAATCCCAGACCGAGAACGAGGCTGTTCAGCGGGGACATGCGCGCGATTTTCTGCCGCCGGATCTGTCAGGAAAAAACATGGTGAGCGGTTGCATCCCGGCAATAGAACACGAGCCGACGAAAACGCAAGCCGATGCCACAGCCGATGCCGCAACCTGCAGCACGACCATCCCCACCTGCCTCTTTTCCTGTGAAACGCAAGGCGGAGAGGCCGCCAAAGCAAAGACCGGCCGCACCCCGATAAAACGACAACTTTTCCGGTCCGCCTCCCCGGCCGCCCTCACAAATAATGTCCCAGGTGGGACATTATTTGTTGAACAGGAACAAGGGGCTCTGCAACTTTTTTGTCGCCCGGTAGTGCCGGCACGCTGGAAGCAGTGCCATGTCGAGTCCGATGCGCGGGCTCCAGCCGGTGGCGGCACGGAATGCCGACGGATCCGCAACCCCGGCAGCCATCACAAATAATGTCCCAGGTGGGACAATATTTGTTAAAGAGGAACAAGGGTGGACTACAACTTTTTTTTCGCCCGGTAGTGCTGGCACGCCGCAAACAACGCCTCGTCGAGACCGATGCGCGGGCTCCAGCCAGTGGCCGTGCGGAACGCCGACGGATCCACGACCCAGCGCGCGGGCCAGATTTCTTTCGCCCGGTCGCGGGTCAGGCTCGGGGCGGCAGCCCTCCACGAGGGCACGGCGTCCACCGCTGCGGCAAGCAGGCGCACAAGCGGCTGCGGCACCCGCATTGTCAGCCCCGAGCCACCGGCCGCACGCGCCGCCGAGGCGATCAACTCGATGTCGGAAACCGGACGGTCCGATGCGATGTAAAAAGGCCCGCGCCCGCTGCACTCCAGCGCCGCGAAGACCGCCTCCACGACATCCTCGACCGCCAGAAAACTAAAAAACTTTTTCCGGAGCCCGGGCTTCGTCCGCACCGGCCCGCGCGCCATTTTGAAGAGGGGAAGGGTCGCGGAATCCCTGGCGCCCAGGATCATCGGCGGACGCAGGATCGTGATGCTGCGATCGGGAAATTCCCGCGCGACCGCATTTTCCAGCGCCAGCTTCGATTCCCCATACCAGGTGATCGGCCGGTCCGGATCGTCTTCTGTCCTTGCGAAGCGGCCGGCTGGGGTCGGCCCGCCGGCGGATTGCGAGGACAGGATGACGACCCGGCATTCGGGCGGAAGAGAGCGGAGAGAGCGGAGCGCCCAATCCACGTTGACCGAAAAATACTCCTCGCGGCTCCTCGCAAAAAGAACGCCGGCAGACAGCACCGCGTGGGTGGGATCGCCCCAGCCGCCCGGTTCGGGCTCGAGCGGGACGGCCGAATTCCGCGGTAGGCCGTCCTCCTCCAGGCACGCCCGGAGCTTGCTGGCGTTCCGCACCGGAGCCCGCACCGGGATCCCGCCTGCGGCCGTACGGAGCACAAGGTTGCGCCCAACGAACCCGGTCGCGCCGGTCACAAGAAGCGAGCCCATTCGCGGGAGGGTGGCGCAGGCGGAAGTTTTCAAGAAACTCCCTATTTCAGATCCAATTCCCGCAGGGGCTCCGGGGAAATCGCCACGAGGCCGGAAAAAGGAAAGTCGAGGTTCACGATCGTGTAAAGCGTCAGGCAGATGACTCCCGTCAGAAGCATGGTCATGATTGCCTGGGCGTGAAAATTTGATGGCGCGAAAAGAAAGGTGAAGCCGACGGTGGCCGCCCCGCCCGCCAGCAGCACGCACCAAAGGAAGGGGATGAGCCCTGACGAGGAATCGTCAATGCGCGAGGCCCTCAGTTCCTTCAGGCGGTTCAGATTTTGAACGGACTCCTGGAAAAAAGCCCCCTCCGAGGCATCGGCCACCTTGTGAGAGGCATAGGCGTCGGCGAGTTGATGGAGCAGTTGCTCGGCCTGCGGATCGCCCTTCCCCCGCGCGAGGCGCGGCCATTCCTGGTTGACCAACGTGTCACGATAATCGCTGAGGATCCGCCGGATTTGATCTCGGAATTCCGGGGGGGACGCCTGGGCGTTGGCATGGAGATCCCCGAGGCAGCGAGCCTCCTGAACAAGGCTCGAACCAGTCGTGGAATAATACTGCCACGTCGTCGCGACGATGAAGGCAAGAAAGATGCCGTAGATTGTGCCCAGGGCTCCGAAGATCGCGCCGGTCACATCGTGGTGATGACTGAGAAGATGATTGGGGATCACCCGCCTCGTCAGAAGCAGCCCGAGATACGCGAGAACCACCGGGCAGAGGAGGCAGACCACTCCGAGCAGGAACGGCGACAGGTTCATCACGAGAAGCTGCTCGACGGAAAGCGAGGATCCGACCAGGTATTTCATCGGGAAAATCCGGATGGGATCCCGGAAACGGGTTGTCCTGCGGGGTAACACAAAACGCGCGCCGCCATCGCGGTTTTCGGATTCCAAGGTTTCTCCATATCGGCGCCAAACGGGCTCATAACTATTAGCATTTCATTTTGTCTGACAACCGGAAGCCTGTCCAGTTTTTCCCCGTGTGGGCGGACAAACATTTGCTATTGCCAAGATCCGCATTTAGCCTAATAATTATATTTACTAATATGAACCTATCACACATCACCAGCCATACTCTGCGCCGCCTGCTCAGCCTGACGGAGAAAAAGGAGCAGCTCATCAAGGGCGTCGAAGACGTCGAAACCCAAATTGCCAAAGCCCTCAAGGGCGCGGCCACCTCCGCCGTCGAGGTTGCCGAGGCCGTCACCCCGTTCCCGCCCAAGCCCAAAAAGCGCCGCAAGGGAACCAAATCCACCAAGGCAAAATCCGGCGGTCTCAAGGATCGGATCATCGCGCTGCTCGAAGCGGCCGGCGGCCAAGGGCTCAAGGTGAAGGAGATCGCACGGAAGCTCGGCGCAAAGCCCGCAAACATTTCCGTCTGGTTCAGCACGACTGGAAAAAAGCATTCCTCAAAAGTCGAACCCGGACGCTACGCCTTGAAGGGATCTGCCCGCAAGCCAGCCAAAGCCAAGCCAGCCAAAGCCAAGGCGACCAAAGCCAAGGCGACCAAAGCCAAGAAAAGAAGCGGTCTCACCCCCGCGGGACGCGCTAAGCTCTCCGCCAACATGAAGGCCCGCTGGGCCGCGCGCAGGGCCGGCAAAGCCGCCTCAAAACGCACCAGGAAAAAATCCGCCGGACGCTAATTCCGAAAACGGTTTTTCCCGGGTTGGGATCCTCGGGCTCACCGGACGCATCCGCAGCAGGAATGTGTCTGCCCTTCGAAAAAAAACCGCTTCAGCGCAAAGGGCGATCGCTGCCGAGAAAAATTTCTCCGGCCCGCCGGCGGGCGTGGAGGCGGCCGGGGAGGCTGACTTTTGCTGGGCTGGATTCGTGATCGAGCAGGGCGAGGACGCGCCGGGTTTCGGCGAGTCCGGGTTCCGGGACGCCGGATTGTTTCAGCCAGCGGAGAACCGCGCGGTGGCGGAGGGCATCGGGCAGTTCGCGAAGCTGCTTGCAGGAAAGCCGCGCGGAAACCTGTGGGACATGGGATTCGACCCAGGCATCCTCGATGCGGAAAATTTCCGACGCGCGGAGGATCGCCGCCCGGAAGCTGTCTCCGAAGGCCTGGCGGATCGCGGGGATCACGTCGTGGCGGATCCGGTTCCGCATGTGCGCGGCCGTCGCGTTTGTGAGATCCTCGCGGAAGCGGATCTTTTTTTCCGCGACATAGGAGTCAATTTCCTTGCGGCTGACGGCCAGCATCGGGCGGATGACCGTGAGTCCGCCGCGCGTACTCACCGGCTTCATCCCCGCAAGTCCGGCCGCGCCGGAGCCGCGCAGAAACTGGAACAGGCACGTCTCGACCTGGTCATCGGCATGGTGCGCAAGCAGAAGCCGGCGGCACCGGCGGCGTTTCGCGCATTCGCAAAAAAATGCGTGCCTGAGCTCGCGGGCGGCCAGTTCTGTCGAGCGGTGTCCGGCCTCGGCATAATCCTTGGTCCTTGCGCGGGCGAACTCCCCTCCTTCGGCGGAGCGGCGGACAAAGCCCGCATCTGCCCGCGAGATCTGTCCGCGCAGCCCGTGGTCGAGGTGGCAGACGATCAGCTTTTCGAAACCGAGCGCCCGCAGCGCGTGCAGGAGAGCCATCGAATCGCGCCCGCCGGAGACCCCGACCAGAAACGGCCGCCGCCGCAGGTGCCCTGCCATCGCCAGCGCCACTGCGGCCTCGAGCGGATTATTTTTTGATCGCTTCAGCACCGAAGTAGGAATGAAGCGCCGGCGGCAGGGCGACCGAGCCATCGGGCTGGAGGCAGGATTCGAGGATCGCCACGTAAAGCCGTGCGAGTGCGGTGCCCGAGCCGTTGAGCGTGTGGCAGAAACGGTTTTTGTCGCCTTTGAAACGGAGGTTCATCCGGCGGGCCTGGTAGTCCTCGAAATTCGAGCAGCTCGAAACTTCGAGGTAGGCGTTCTGTCCGGGCGCCCAGACTTCGATGTCGTAGGTCTTCGCTGCGGAAAACCCGAGGTCGCCCGTGCAGAGCTCGATCACGCGGTAATGCAGGCCGAGGAGCTGGAGCACGCGCTCGGCATCGGCGGTGAGCGACTCCAGCTCGCCAGCGGAATTTTCCGGCAGGCAGATTTTCACGAGCTCGACCTTGTCGAACTGGTGCATGCGGATGAGCCCGCGGGTCTCGCGCCCGGCGGATCCCGCCTCGCGCCGGAAGCACGGCGTGTACGCGGCATATTTGATCGGGAGCTGTGCCGCGTTGAGAATTTCCTCGCGGTGCAGATTCGTGACCGGCACCTCGGCGGTCGGGACGAGAAAGAGCCCGTCCACCCCATACATGTCATCCTCGAATTTCGGGAGCTGCCCGGTTCCGACCATGCACTCGCGGCGCACGAGAAACGGCGGGCTGACCTCCGTGTAGCCATGTTCGCGGGTGTGGAGGTCGAGGAGAAAATTGAGGAGCGAGCGCTCGAGGCGCGCGCCGGCGCCCGTGTAGCACGCGAACCCGCTGCCGCTGATCTTCACCGCGCGATCCGGGTCGATGAGCCCGAGCGACTCCGCGATCGCGACATGGTCGCGCGTGTTCGCAACGTCCGGCTTTTCTCCCCACATGCGGAGCACCGGGTTCGCCGCCGCGTCGCTCCCAACCGGCACGCCCGGCTGCGGAAGGTTCGGCAGATTCAACAGCAGCGCGGACTGATCCGCCGCCAGCTTCTCGGATTTTTCCGAAAGTGCCTGCATCTCGGACGAGCGGGCTTTGACATCCGCCTCGGCCGCCGTGCTGTCCTGCTTCGCCGCGCGGAGCCCGCCGATTTCCTTGCTGAGCCGGTTGCGCTCGGACTGCAGTCCCTGCAGGCTGGTCTCGGCCGCGCGGCGCTCCGCGTCGATGGCCAGCACCGCGTCCACGGCAGGTTGGTGGCCGGGACCGCGCGCCGCGAGACGCGCTTTGACGGATTCGGGATTTTCTCTGAGAAGACGGATGTCGAGCATAGGTTGCACAGCTTGAACAAATTTGTCAGGATGGGGTAAGCAAAATCCACCATGCCCGCGCAATTCCGCGATTATTACCAAACCCTCGGCGTCCCGAAAACCGCCGCCACCGACGAAATCCGGAGCGCGTTCCGCAAGCTCGCCCGCAAGTTCCACCCCGATACCGCCAAGGACAAAAAGGCGGCCGAGGAAAAATTCAAGGAAATCAACGAGGCCTACGAGGTTCTTGGCGATCCCGAAAACCGGAAAAAATACGACGAGTATGGATCTGGGTGGCAGCAGGCCGGCGGGCCGCCGCCGGGATGGCAGCAGGCCGGCGGGCGCGGGCCGCGGGGGGCGCGCGGGGAGGATTTCGAATTCGGCGGCACCGGGTTCAGCGACTTTTTCGAGCAGATGTTTGGCGGGGCGC
>JBAXXD010000044.1:0-29988 GCA_037128135.1 Verrucomicrobiia bacterium | reverse complement strand
ACCTGATGGGCATCACGCTCAACCTCAGCCCGCTCGTCGTCGTGATGTCGCTCCTCCTGTGGGGCATGCTCTGGGGTGTGGTCGGCATGTTCCTCTGCGTACCCATCACGGTGATCCTGCTTATCATCCTCGCCAACTTCCCCAGCACGAAATGGGTCGCGCTCCTTCTCTCAAAAGATGGCACGGTCCGGCTGTAGCTCGCGCAAAATCCGCCACTTCTCGGCGATGGCGGCCGGATGCCGGACCGAGCTGTGGTCTGACGGGACGATGAGTTCCGATTCCGCAGTGGCGAGGTGGGCGCTGGAGTAGGGGACGACGCCATCGGAACTGTTGGGGGAATTTCTGCGGCCGCGGTCGCCGAGGATTGTGTGGTGAACCTCGATCGGCCCCGCGTCCAAGGCCTTGAGGAACGGGGAGCGGGGCGAAAGCCCGGCGATGCTCGTGGGCCGCCTGAAAAAACGCCCCAAGAATCTCATTTTCAGATTTGCAAACTTGCAACTTCGGGGCATGCGCTCTGTCGTGCGGCAGCGATTCGGATTGCTCGTCAGGGTTCGGGCGTCTAAGTAGATCCGCATGGAACACGCTTCGGGATTGATCGTTGCGGCCGGGGCAAGCCGCCGGATGGGGTTCGACAAAATTACCGCTCTTCTCAGCGGCCGGCCGCTTCTGGCCTGGTCGCTTGCGGCCTTCGAAGCCTGCGAGGAGATCGGGCCGAGCGTGCTCGTCTGTCCGGAATCGCGCCGGGAGGAGTTCGCGAAAATCGCCGCGCCGTTCCCAAAATTCCGACGGGTGGTTTCCGGCGGAACCGAGCGCGCGGAATCCGTTCTCAACGGGCTTTCTGCGCTCGAGGAATTTTCTCCGGTTCTCGTGGCCGTGCATGATGCCGCGCGTCCGCTGGTAACTCCCGCTCTCATTTCAGCGGTTGTCGCAGCCGCTTCGGAATCCGGGGCGTCCGCCGCCGCGGTGCCGGTGAGCGACTCGCTTCATCGCGCCGGGCCAGGCGGCCATCTCTCGGAAACGGTTTCCCGCGACCACCTCTGGGCGATGCAGACCCCGCAGGCTGCCGGATACTCCGTCCTTCGCGATGCCATCCAATCCGAAAGGTCCGCAGGCAGAGCGCTCACCGATGAAGTCTCCGCACTGATCCGCGCCGGGCTCCGCCCGCATCCCGTCGGTGATGGCGGACTCAATTTCAAAGTCACCTATCCCCGCGACATTGCCCTCGCGGAGGCGGTGCTTGCGCTCCGAAATTCAGACATTCTGACCTGAAAGGAAATTTTCGGGATCTGCGCGCTTGCCGACCGGGCTTGCGGTGCCGCGCATTTCCGGGCATATACGGACGCTCATGAATAACAGCCCGTCCCGTCCACACATCCGCTGGTTGCCAGCGGTGGTGATCCTTTGCCTCGGCGCGCTCGCACTGCTCATCGTGCGCCTCGTGCCGACCGCAGAACTCCAGGTGCGCAATATCATCCTGGTCGTGATCGGACTGAGCACGGTGTTCCTGCTCATCCTTTGGTGGATGTTCGCTTCGCGGAGTTCGTGGCGGCTGCGGCTCGGCATTTTTGCGATCTTCCTCGTGCTCGCCGGATCGTTCGCCTCGGCATTCCGGTTCCGCGGCGTCACGGGCGATTTTCTTCCCATCCTCGAAGCGCGATGGAGCCGACCCGCCGCATCGGCGTTCGAAAAGGGAGCGGATAACCCCGCGCTCGATCACAGTGGACGCGCCGACTTTCCCCAATATCTCGGGCCAGATCGCAATGCCGTCATTGCAGACGGCACGGAGCTGGCGCGCGATTGGGAGAAAGAGCCGCCGCAAGTTCTCTGGCGCCAGCCGATCGGTCCCGCGTGGTCGGGATTTGCGATCGCGGGAAATCGCGCCGTGACCTTCGAGCAGCGGGGCGACAGCGAGGTCGTCGTCTGCCTCGATATCCTCACCGGCAAATTGCTCTGGGAGCACGCGGACGTGGCGCGCTTCGCATCGTCGCTCGGCGACGCGGGCCCGCGGTCCACGCCGACCATCTCCGGAGGCCGCGTCTTCACATTCGGTGCCACAGGGATCACCAACTGCCTCGACCTGGCGACCGGCCGGCTCATCTGGCAGCGGGCCATGTCCAAGGACGCACCCAAGGGCCGCCCGGAATGGGGCTATGCCGGCTCGCCGCTCATCCTCGACGACAAGGTCATCGTCAGCGGAGGTCAGTCGCACGAAAAGTCGCTCTTCGCCTATCGCGTGGCCGACGGCGGGCTCGCATGGCGCAACGGTTCCCAGCCTGCGGAGTATGCTTCGCCCGCGTTCCTCACGCTTGCCGGTGTGCCGCAGATTGTGAGCTTCAACATGATCTTCATCACCGCGCACGATCCGGCCACAGGCAAAATTCTTTGGGAATATCCGTGGGGGAGACGTCAGCCGTGCTGCGCCCAGCCCGTGCCGGTCGGACCGGATCGCGTTGTTTTTTCCAGCGGCTACGGAGTCGGCTGCGAGCTGCTCGAAATCCAGCGCGATGCGGCGGGCAAACTCAGCGCCCAGCCCATTTGGAAAACGCTCAACCTGAAAGCCAAGATGGCCGCCTTCGTTCATCGCGACGGCTGCCTCTACGGCCTCGACGACGGCACCCTCACCTGCATCGATCTGCGCGACGGCAGCCGCAAATGGAAAGCGGGACGCTACGGCCACGGGCAGCTTCTGTTCGTCGGAGATGTCCTGCTCGTCACCGCCGAGAGCGGGGAAATTGTGCTGCTCGCGCCCACGCCCGACGCGCCGAACGAGCTCACACGCTTCCGCGTCTTCAACGCGAAAACCTGGAACCCGCCCGCCCTCAGTGGCGACCTGCTCCTCATGCGCACGGATCAGGAGGTCGCGTGCATCCGGCTGCCCGTCGCCAAAAAACCGCAGGCCGTTTCCGGATCATCACCGACCCCCGCCCCGTAAGTTTCAACCCAACGGCAGTTGCCCGCGAATCAGG
The DNA here is from genome assembly GCA_037128135.1 of Verrucomicrobiia bacterium. Lineage (GTDB taxonomy): Bacteria > Verrucomicrobiota > Verrucomicrobiia > Chthoniobacterales > Terrimicrobiaceae > QYQL01. Next base: position 27,022 of record JBAXXD010000044.1, on the reverse strand, counting down.
CCAATCAACGCGAATAAAATCAGGAAGTGAGAAACAAACATGCCTTCACCCCCGTGGTGAATTGAGCATCCCGTTGCTGGCATTCGCGTTTTTTCGCGTGATTCGCGGGCCACTTCTACTCTTTTTCGGCGTCAGGGTTTCCTTAGGGATTTGACCGCGAGGGTGAAAAAAAAGAAGCCCATCGCGACGAGGACGATCGTTGCCCCGGTCGCCGTGTCGGCATAATAGGAAACCAGGAGCCCGCTGACCCCCGAGGCGAGGGCGATCGCCACGGAAAACAAGACATACTGCCGGGTGTTGCCGGCAATGTTGCGTGCCGCGGCGGCGGGAAGAATGAGCAGCGAATTGATGATCAGGATGCCCACCCAACTCAGGTTCATGGTGACCACCATCACCAGCGCAGCCACAAAAAGCACCTGCGTCCACCAAGCGTTCAGCCCGCGGCTGCGGGCGAGCGAATCGTTGATTCCGATGAGAAGAATGCGGTTGTAAAAAACCAGAAGCCCGCCGCCGACGACCAGCACCGTCACGCCCAGCCAAACGATCTCCTCCGGGGTGATGCTCAGCAGATCCCCGATGAGGTATTGGCTGAAGCGGTTGAAATTCCCACCCCGCGAAAGCAGCACCACCCCGAGCGCAATGCTGAACGACATGCTCAGGGAAATGATCGTGTCCATCGCGGAGCGCGTGACGCGATGAAGGACAAGAATGCCGAGGCCGAGGAGCAGCGCGAACCCGACGAGCGCCAGCAACGGGTCGGCCAGACCGAGAAGGACACCCAGCCCAAGCCCGGTCAGCGAAGCATGCCCGATCGCATCGGAAAAAAATGCCATCCGGTTGTTCACGACAAGCGTCCCCAACAGCGCAAAAAGCGGGGAGACCAGGATCACGGCGACCAGCGCGTTGCGCATGAATTCATACCGCACCCACTCAAAGGGAAGAGCGGAGAAAAAATCCATCAGGCAACTCATGCCGCGTATTTCCCCGGACTCATAGGGCGAAGACACCGTGGATGGCGGCGACCGTTTCAGCGGATAAGCCATGCTTCATTTCGCCCCCGCCTCCTGGGAGGTCAACTCATCAAAACGCGCCGCCATTGCGACAAATGCGTGGAAAAATCGGGTGAGGATCTCTTTGACGATGGCCTCGGCAACCACCGTATCGTAGGTGTGGGAGGTCAGATTGCGTGCTTTGATCATTGATGTGGATCTCACGATTCAGGTCGTTTGACCTGTCCGGCATGGTGCCAGAGGCCAGCCGGGCGTGCAAACGGATTATGGGAGTCGGAAAAACTTTCAGATTTTCCGGAACTCTGGGATTTTTCTCTTTCCTCTTGATCTGATACTATTGCCCCCCTCGAACTCCGTCCCGACTGGTTGCCCGAGCGGGTTCACGGGCCGATGATGACCCGCAGGCGCACGAAGCGGGCGGCTCCGTTAGATTGGGGCAGGCCGGTGACCTGAAGCTCTTGGATGAACGCGTCCTCGCGGATCATGACCGGATCGGTGGTGTAATTGGCCCCAGAATACCAGGATTGCAGGTTGGTGGAGACTTCCACGACATAGGTCAAATCGGTCGCTGATTTGTTGCGCACATAGGTGAGCATGAACGAGTCGCCCATCGGTGTGATTTGGGGCAGCGCCGTGCGATCAGGATTCTGACGGGCGAGGTGAAAGGCATATTTCAGCAGATTGCAGATGCCGTCGTGGTCGGGGTTTTGGAGCGCACCGCAGACCGCTGGGTCGAGGAGTTCGGCGGCCGAGAACCGGCCGACCTGCCAGGCCGACCACGGAGTCGGCTGGAAATTCGCCACCAGTTGGCGCGGTCCCGCATAGGTGAACGAGTAGGTGCTAGCGCTGCTGGCGGCGGATAGGCCATCCGTCCAATTGGCAAAGACATAGCCGGAATTGGCAGTGGCATTGACCGTCACGCTGTCGCCGACGGCGAACGCACCGCCGCCGGTGGTCGAGCCGCCGGCGGCTGGTGCCGAACTGGTCACGATGACAGGGGCACCGGTCACGTTGTCAAAGGTGGCGGTGCAGGGAGTGGTGGTGGTGGTGTAGCAATTGACTAGGCCTACATAAATCGTGCCGGCCATGGTGATGGTGCTCGAGTTGATGGGCGTCCAGGTGATGCCGTCGGCGGAGGCGTACCCGCTGAAGGTGTTGCCGGAACGGACGAGTTTGAGCCAGGTGGGCACCGCTGTGACATCGCTGATTGTCCAGTTGGCGGCGGCTCCCGCAGTGCTCCGGGTGCCCATCATGGCTTTGAGCCACACGCCATTGTTGTTATAGATGACGCAGGCGGCTTTGGGGGATGTGCCCAGGGTTTCGCTCATCAGGATACCCGCGCTGGCATTGGGTCGATTGATCGAAGTCATGCGGGCGATGAAGGTGCCGTCGCCGGTCAGCGTCTGATAGGTGAAGTTGAACGAGTCGGCGGTGGTGCCGAGGTTGCCGCCGGCGCCATGGGTGGTGAATGTGCCGTCATTGGCCACGACATAACTGCCGGCGAGGCCGACGGTGCCGATGTCCACGTTGGACCATGACGGCGCAAGGGTCATGCTGACCTCTGCGGAATTGGCGCTTTCGCCCATCGCGTTGAGCGCGCTGACCACGTAGTAATAACTGGTTCCGGTGGCGATGGTGGTGTCGGCATAAGTGAGGGCGGGGGAGGTCGCGGTGCCGATGGTGACGTAAGGTCCGCCGCTGGTGGCGGCCCGCTTGATGGCATAGCTGGCCGCTCCATAACTTGCGGTCCATGCCAGTTTGAGTTGACCGGGGGCGGTCGTCCCAACCAGTCCCGTGGGGGCCGCGCAGGGAGCCTGCACGTTGTCAAAGACGGCTTTAATGGACTCCTTTGTCCCGATTTGGCAGTGAGCCATTCCCATGTAAATGGTGCTGCCCATGGAATTGGTTACGGAACCGATCGGAGACCAAGTCGTGCCGTCGGTGGAAGCGTAACCCGTGAAGGTGCTGCCGGAGCGAACCAGTTTGAGCCACATCGGGATTCCTGTAACGGTGCTAACAATCACATTTCCGTAGTTTCCCTCGACGGTGCGATTGCACATCTGCACCTGGTTATATGGGCCATTGAAGTTATAATACAGAATCGCGGATTTCGGCGAGGTCCCCATGGTTTCCCGCATCACGATTCCGACCCTCGTATTGCCCGCGTTCTTTTGGGGAAGCCGGGCAATGATCGTGCCGTTGCCCGTCATTGGCTGATAGGTGAAGTTGAAGGCGTCCGGGAGGCTGCCCCCAATGCTTGTCCCGGAGCCGTAGGCCGTGAAAACACAGCTATCGCTGACGCTGCAGCTGCCTGAAATGGCGACAGTCCCGATGTCGGTATTGATCCACGGGAACGGAGCGGGAGTGCCGAGAATCTCGCTGGAGTTTGCGCTCTCGCCCATCGAATTGATGGCGGAAACAACGTAGTAATAGAGCGTCCCGTTCACGGCGGAAGTGTCGTCATAGGAAGTCGTCGTGGTGGTTGCAATGGTCGTGTAAGGTCCGCCGGTGGTGGTGGCCCGTTTCACATGCCAACTCGTCGCTTTGACGGTGTTGTTCCAAGTCAAGCCGAGGTGGTCATTGACGGTTGCATACGTCAGGCCACTGGGAGTCGAGGGGATGGCAAGCGCCGTGGTGCCCGAGCGCAGGCTGACGAGTTCCCTCGGCGCAATTTCTACGGTTCCGACGCCGTTGACCAGGGTCACGGTGCCGGAGGGAACGAAGTGGTTGTTCGCCCGGCTGCGATAGACCGTGAAGTCCATGGAAGGCGTGTTGGCCAACTCCTCGACCGTGACGGTGACATTGTAGGAGGTGGCGGGGTAAAAGGCATTGGCGGCATAGGCCGGGCTGCCGACGATGCCGGTGTCGTTGGCGATGCTGATACCCCAGCTTCCGTCGGGATTGTAGGCGGCGGCGGCATTGATAGCCGGGTTCTGGGTGACGCCACTGGTGGAGGAGGCGAACATGTCGCCCTCGGTGGCGCTGACGCACTTGCGAAAAACACCCCCCACATCAAACGTGTTGAGGGCCTGCTTGAAGTAATAATATTTGAGGAACGGGACGATGCTCGCGGTCTTCAAGTCATAGACCATCAAAAAGGCGGTGCCTATCTGATAGGTGCTGTTGTCACTTACCTGTCCCAGGCCGATGAAGAACACCCACTCGTTGACCCCGTGATTCATCTCGCAGAGGTAACGGGAGAGGATGGACACGGCGCGGTTTTCATCCTCGGCCAACTCGCTGCCATCGTCTGAGGCTTCGGTGATCCACCATGGCTTGCCGAGTTTGAGCTCTTCCAGGTCGTTGTTAGGCAGCACCGCGCCGTAGGAGTGCGAGGCGATGCCATAGAGGTTGTTCCAGGCGACGGGGTTGTTCTGGAAAGCCTTTACCGAGACCGCGGCGGACCCGGGGTTGGAGCTTTCCGGGGCGATGATTTTCACGCCGGTCAGTCCGCGCGAGTCGAGGCCGGCGCGCAGGTAGTTGACGCAATCAATCAGGTTGGTGGCGCTCCACGTTGACTCGGGTTCGTTGGAGATGCCCGTCACGTGGATCGTGATGCCGTAGGTCGTCTTGATTTGCAGAATGAGTTCGGCCAGTTGGTCGGCGTAGGTGTAAATCGATGCGGGCGCCGGGCCACCGCCGCCGGCGGGAGCGAGCAGCAAGGTGCTTACGCCGCGGCTGGTGATGTCGCTGATGGCATGGCTGGCCACATATTTGGTGTTAAACTCGGCCAGCATGTCTGCCACGGTGATCGTGTCTTTGGTCGTGACCCATAGGCGCAGCACGTTCATTTTCAAATCGCGATAGACCATGTCGGCCATGGTGTTGCGTGGTGCCGCAGTGATATTGCTCCAGGTGGTGCTGGCTTGGCTTGCGCCAAACCCGGCGAAGGTTTGGCGCAACGGGCCGGCTTTGACGGTGAGGTTGTAACTGGTCTGCGCCTGAAGTTGCGACAAGCATAGCCAGCCGACGAGCAGGTATGCCACGTATCCAAGGCGTTTGAGATTCATTGCCAATAGGATTGTGGATTTCAGAATGAGGAGTTTCTTGAGCAGGGGTCAAGTCTAATTGCATTTTTCTTGTTAAATGAGATTCAGGAAAAATCTGCTATGGGTTGTTTCCCGGGAGAGAAGCCGTTGGGTAACAACCCTTCTGCTGGAGCACCCGTGTTACCGGTCCTCGAGATCGAGGCCGAATGCGTGCCGGAAATCCGGATGGGCGAGAACCTCCGTGGGAGAGCCGGTGCAAATGACGCGGCGGTCGAGAAAAACGATGCGGTCGGAAACCGCCATGACCCCGGCGAGATCGTGCGAGACCATCAGAATCGAGAGATCAAAGCGGTGCCGGAGATCGGAGACGGTGCGATAGAAAAGTTCGCGACCCGGTAGATCGATCCCTGAGACCGGCTCGTCGAGAAGAAGGAGATTCGGCAGCGGCGTCAGCGACAGCGCCAGCAGGACGCGCTGGAGCTCCCCGCCGCTCAGCTTTCCCAGATTGCGGTCGAGAAGCCCTCCGGCCTCGACGCTCTCCAGTGCGGAATGTGCGGCCTGCCGCACTCCCCCCCGGCACCCGAGGGGAACAGGATACCGCGAGGTGGATGCGGCAAAAAGATCGCAGACACTGAAGGGGGAAAACCGGTCGAACTCCAGGCTCTGCGGGACATACCCGATCGCCGGCGCATCGTCGCGCTCCGGACCGAATACGGGAAGAAAATGGATGCTCCCCGTGTGCGGGACTTCTCCGAGCAGCGCGCGCAGCAACGTGGATTTCCCAGCCCCGTTCGGCCCGATCACCGTCGTCAACTCCCCGCAATGAAGATGGAGCGAAACATCTTCGATGATCGAATGCCGCTCGAGCGTGACGCCGATCCTGTCAATCTTCGTGCAGCACTGGCCGCACTGGTGGGCGGCAATTCCCTTGTGGTGATCGGGTGGCATTTTCATTCCTCGTAGGTCATGCCGAAGACGGTGTCGGTGAGCCAGCGGCGGAAGGATTCGTTGTCTTGGAACTGTTTGAAGAGCTGGGCGTCGTCGGCGAAGAGGGCGGTGATGACTCGTTTGAGGGCTTTGTCGTGCTCGATGCGGGCATTCTGGCGATCCGAGTTCTTTTTGGCGTTCTGGTAGGCGGTGTCGGCGGAGACCTTTTTGGGGATCTCGCCGAGGATCCGGTCTTCCATCCGTTTCGGATCGGCGAAGAGGCCGCCGAACTGCTCGTTGAACGCCTTGACGATATTCGAGAGTTTGTCCATTTCGGGCTCCTGCTTGCGCCCGCCGCCCTCCATGCTCCACGGTTCGATCTCGGCGTTGGCATCCGGCAACGCAATGGCGAGCGCTGCCTTCTTTTCCGCCCGGTAGCTGTCCATATCGATCGCTTCGAGGATGCCTTTAGAGAGGTCTTCGTCGATGGGGGCCGGGAGTTTCGGGATGAGAAAATTCAGGAAGATCGAGAGCTTTTCCCATTCCTGCACGCCGTAGGGCAGAATCGTGGCGAGAAAGTCATAGGTCCGCGTGAATGCCTTGGCCTTGCCTTTGAAATCCACCTGGCCGTCTTCGTCGAGGTCGCTCTTATAGACGGTCACGCAGGCATCGAGGATGGGGTCGAGTTTGTCGCGGTCGGCTCCGCCCAGATACAGCTCCACCAGCGTGTCAATCTGCTCGGGCGAATAGACCTGATACTTATCCAGCTCTGCCTTGAGCGTGTGGAGTTTGTTCGGATCGGTTTCCTTGCTCAGGATCGTGGTGCGGTAATAGTCGGCAAAAGATTTCTCGATGATTTCGGTGTCGTTTTGGAAATCGAGGACGAAGACGTCGCGTTTTTTTGGATGCGCCCGGTTCAGGCGGGAGAGCGTCTGGACGGCTTTGATGCCAGAAAGCGGCTTGTCCACATACATCGTGTGGAGGAGCGGTTCGTCGTAACCGGTCTGGAATTTCTCCGCGCAAATGAGGAAGCGATACGGGTCTTCCTGGATCTTGTCGGCGATTTCGCCGCTCGGGAACCCGTTCAGTTTCGCTTCGCTGACCTTCTCTCCATTATATTCCGGCTCCCCGGAGAACGCGACAATCGGTCGGAAGGGGCTCTTGATTTCGTCGAGGTATTCGCGGAAGGCAAAGAAATACTGGATCGCCCGCTGGATGCTGCCGGTGACGACCATCGCCCGGGCCTGGCCGCCTATTTTGTTCTGGCCGACCACCTGTTCGAGGAAGTGGTCCACCATGATCTCGGCCTTGTCCCGGATCGCCTTGCTGTGGCTCTCGACATAGACGCGCAGTTTTTTCCGGGCCTTCTTGACGTCAAACTCCGGGTCTCCCTCGATGGTCTTGGCGAGGCGGTAATAGCTATCCACCGGCGTGTAATGCTTCAGCACGTCGAGGATGAATCCCTCCTGGATCGCCTGCTTCATCGTGTATCCGTGGAACGGGCGGTGCTTCACCTCGTCGCCGACTGGGTAGGGAATGCCGAAAATCTCCAGCGTCTTGTTTTTCGGCGTGGCGGTGAAGGCAAAGTAGCTGGCATTCGGGACAAGCTTCCGGGATTCGATGATCCGGTTGATCTTGTCCTCGGTGGTTTCTTCCTCCTGCTCCGCGCCGCCTTCCGAGAGGGCCATGCTCATCGCGGCGGCGGTGCGGCCGCCCTGGCTGGAGTGGGCCTCGTCGATGATGATGGCGAATTTCTTCCCCCGGTGCTCGTCGCCGATGCGATCCAGCACCTCGGGAAATGTCTGGACCGTGGAAATGATGATCTTCTTCCCGTCCTTGAGAAACTTGGAAAGCTGCTCGGTTTTGGATGTGCCCGCGCCTTCCTTGACCGCGCCGATGATGCTGCCGACCTGGGCGAACCCCTTGATCGTCTCCCGGATCTGTTTGTCGAGGATGCGGCGGTCGGTAATGACGATGATCGAGTCAAAGGCCTCAGCTCCGTCCGTGCGCAGGCCGATCAACTGGTGCGCCAGCCAGGCAATCGAGTTCGACTTGCCGCTGCCGGCCGAGTGCTGGATCAGGTATCGCTTGCCCGCGCCGTGCTCCATGACATCCGCCAGAATGAGCCGGACGACATCGAGCTGGTGGTAGCGGGGAAAAATCTGGACCTGCTTTTTCTTCCCGGTCTTCGGGTTCTCCTCCTCGACGACTTGTGCGTAGTTTTCCAGAATCTCCGTGAGCCCTGCCGGAGTGAGGATGCGTTTCCACAGGTAGTCGGTCTTGATGCCATCCGGGTTCGGGGGATTGCCCGCGCCATCGTTCCAACCCTGATTGAACGGCAGGAACCATGAATCCTTCGCCATGCCTTTTGTGCCCTTGAGCTCCGTGCACATGGCCACCTCATGGTCATCCACGGCAAAATGAACCACACACCGGCCGAATTGGAAAAGCGGCTCCTTCGCATCGCGGTCCCGCTTGTATTGCTCGACGGCGTCCGCAACCGTCTGCTTGGTCAGGCTGTTCTTCAGCTCAAACGTGATGACCGGCAGCCCGTTGATGAACGCACAGAGGTCCAGCGCCCGCTTCGTTTCCTCCCGGCTGTAGCGGAGCTGACGGGTGATGCTGAACCGGTTCATCGCATGACGCGCCACCGCTTTGGCGTTCTCCGGGGAGGGGGTCCCGTAGAAGAGATCAAAGCTCAGCGCCTCGTGCTTGATCCCGCGCCGGAGCACATCAATCACCCCGCGCCGTGTGATCTCCCCCTGCAGGCGGGCGAGAAACTTCTGCCGCGCCATGCTCTTCTTGTCCGTGAAGCCGGAGACCCCGAGCTTGGCGTATTCCTCGGGCTGGGTCGTTTGCAAAAAAGCAAAAAGCTGCTCTGTATCCACACAAAATTCCCGGTCGTATGCCGCCGGGCTCCCGGCAAACCATCCGCTGCCTGCCTTCTTCGGCTCAGCTTCGGCTACCGTAGTGGTCGGGCTGGAGAAAAATCCATCCGATCCCGTCATGTGTTTCATGATCAGGCTTTCGAGGCCTTTTTCGGTGGTGTCGGTTTTCATAAAATCAAGCTGTCCAAAGATTCAGCAATGCCTGTGCGAAAGCAGCATCCCGAACGACGCCTTCATTTTTCAGTCGCTTCTGGGAACCATACCCCAGTTTCATCGCCAAACTTTTCAGCGAACGCCGTTTTCGGGCAGGACGCTCAAGATAAACAAATGATACCCGTCGATTGCCATCAAGGCGGGTGCGCACATACCGGACATTTCCCGGCGGCGAGATCAGGAACTTGCCTTTCCCCTCATTGAGCACCTGAATCACCACGTCCCCTTGAGCATGGGGGCATTTTCCGGTGTAGCGAAAACTGTCCAGTTCGAAGCTTTTCGGATGTTCGCGGCGCTTCTTCGCAACAGTAAAGCCCGTATCATGCGTGGCCTGATCGCGTTCATCCCATTCCTCCGGCACAAGCTGCGCCAACAAAAGCCGGGGAAGTGTGGGCCGCTTTGAAGAGTCCGTGGTTGACCGCTTCCCACGTTTACTCCCCGGCAACAGCGGTGGACGGTAGAGCTTCGCCAGACGTTTGAGTAACGTGGGAGTCAGTTCATGCAGGCAATGGTCCTGCACGAACTGACGCGCTGCACGGACTGCAGTGGGATCAGTCGTGCGGACGACGGCCTCAACGAGTTGGGTGGCGGAACGGTTCGAAACATTGGCTGAGCCGATGAAAGCAGCTCGGCCAAGCACAAACACCTTGGCGTGTAGATTGGGGACGCTGTAAACCGCCACCCCTCTCGTTACCAGCTTCATGAGGTCAGCGGGACAGGTCTGGCCGGAGGCGACCGCTCGCTCGCTGGCATCCACCACGAGTCTGCTTCCCTTGGGGAGTGGCAGGAGGGCGTCCGCACCAGCGCCAAAATATGCCACGGCAACGGCGCACTTTTGCCGTGAACCCCGCGATGCTTTTGTCAGGGTTGGCCAGATTTTTTGACTGATGAACACCGTATTCATGATTTAACCTCTTTGGTTCCAGTGTCTCCAGATTTGCTGTCAAAAAACTGGAGTGCATCTATAAACTCCTTCAAAGCTGGTAGTTCTTTAGCGCGCCGATCTAGGTTGGTCTGAAGATAGTGAAGTTCCTCAAATAGTTTGTTGAAGTCGCGTCTACGATCTCGGTTGAAATCGGTTTTCCCGAGCCACGCCGATATTTCTGGCACAGCAAAGATGACTCGTGTGTCGGGACGGACAGATCCGTCAATAATCTTCTGAAATTGTGCTTTCAGGGTTTCGATCTGGTTCGCATCAGAAGTGTCGCTGTCAGCCAAGACAATGATTCCCGCTGAGGCATTGAATGTCTGCGCATATTCCTTTAGATTCACACGCAAACTGTTTTTACCGTTTGCCAACTCGATAAATATTGGTCTCTTGAGAGCGAGAACACTGGTGATACCGTTGACTATTTCTGCGTCAATTCGGCCCTCGACCAAAACAACAATATTTTCCTCAGCAAACTTCTGCTTCGATGTAACATTCTCTATGAATGTTAACGTATTAATAAACTTGGGAGCGATTTCTGGCAAGATAGGCCCCATGCTTTGAAAAGCGCTTCGGACGCCTTCCATTTTTATCTTAGGGAGGGTCCAGTCAGCAACCCAGTTGACACAGTGGGGTTTCCACTTCATGGAACCCTTGATCGGCACTGAATATGGAATCCATGCTTTGCTTTTTCCTGCCGACAAAAAAGCAAACTCGGCAGAGGGAGAAAGGTTTACACCGATCCAGTCGCCCTGCTCATGCCATGAAGCCGCTTCATCAATAGCTTTCCCGACAAAGATATTTTCTCCGAGTTCGAAATCACCGAATGATGTGGCTCCCCTCACTGGAAGTTCGGCATCGATGGACGCAGGAATTAGCCACTGGCAAAGCTCTCCATGAACCTCGATTGCAGCAACCACCTCGCTCTCTGAGCAGTATGTAAAGATCGCAATGGTGTCGGAGATGCTCTTGACGTCAACATTGTTAAGAATTCGCCCCCGACGGCTTGCATCAGCTCGTAACTTAACGCCATCAATCAACTTTGTCAGACTTACAATCGCATTCCGCTTGCGGTCGTAAACCCCCTTCCAGCCAAGCACATCGAGAAAAGTTACAACGCCACCACTCAGCCGATCAATTTCTGGAGAGTTACTCATTTTAATAACCTTCCCAAATTCCTCCGCCTGGCGCATTCCTCTCCGTGTCGCTTACCCAATCGGCAAGTTGCTGAAGGCCTTCTTGAACTTGTTCAAATGTTAATCCCTGACTTGCTGCTCTGTTCCACAACCATTCCAGCCAGCCATCTAACCCTTCAGGATATTGAATCAAATCGTGGCGAAGGTTCTCAAACAGGAACGGACGCCCACCCTTGTCACATAAACCTCCGATCATGGCGTGGGTCACTGTCCATCCATCTGCATTTCGGTTAATGTTGTAGTCATCCTCGTGGCCCCAACGTCTGGAAAAAACACGAAATGTGAACTCCTTACCAAGTGTTTGATCCAGCGGGTCGTCATTCGCATGCTCATCGTCGAGAAACTTGAGCAAATCTTCAAGCGGATGAAAATGCATATAGAAATCTGGGTCATCCGGCTGGAGTTCCCGATTCTTAATCATATAGCCGTGATGCCGCGGTTCGTGACCGCGCTCTTTTAGCGCCATATGGAGGCGATGGGCTCGTTCCCCAGCTTCCATAATCCACACAGGGACTTCGTCTCCAATGCGACCTTTGGCAAACTCTTCACGTGCCTTTCCAACTCGTTCTTCAATCTCAGCGCGAAGCGCCTGTTCATCCGGGTTCAATTCAATGCTCATAGTAATTCATTCCTCCTCAGATTCGGAGTGGTCTTCTGTGTCTGGGGCAAGCTCAGGTTCGCTTGGAGTAAATGGGAGTTGGCGTGCGGCTTCGCGCACGTCCAACTTGCCGGTCACGATGTCGGCGGTCAGGCGGGTCCGGTATTCCTGCATCAGGGCGATTTCCCGTTCGGTGCGGGCGACAGCGGTGTTGATGACTCCGCATTCTTCACTGATATGCTGAACGATGGCCTGCTGCTCATCGAGCAGTGGCAACGCTAATTGGAAGTTCTTGATCTGATCCACATTCACATGGGGAGCAGTGGAGCCGATGACGTATAGCGACGCCTGGAGATAGACATGTTGGCAGTTCAGCTGCCACATCAGATACTCGCTGTTTTGCCTCTCTCGGATTCGGAAAACCATCATGCGCTGGGAAATGCAAAGGTCCGTGTCAGGCGGGACATTCGCGGCGATTCCGAACCGCTCTCCTTCGCGGCTATAGAGAATGTCGCCAGCCTCTGGCTTCAGGCGAGCCGTCCACTTGTTGAACTCTACCTCAGAAATCCTTCGTGCCTGTTCGAGTCGCACCTTTCCGGGTTCTATGTCAGCGGTTCGTATCGCCGGAAAAACACCATCACTTCGGTAGCTTGGCGTTGCGTGTAAGCAATCTACGATGTGTGAGGCCTCGAACTTGAGCCGAGTCCTTTTCCAATGCTTCGGGATGTCGCCGAGCCAGGGGATACCGGAAGGTTTGAGGGGGACGTTGGGGTTGAGTCCGCGTGTGACGGCGCGGTGGATGATGGCCTGCTTCTGCTCGTTCAGCAGCCCGATCAGCTTCCGCTTGGCACGGATGAAGCCTTCGATCTTCCGGTTCGCATGGTCCAGAAATCGCACGATGGCCGCTTGGTCGTCGTGAGGCGGGAGCGAAATAGAAATCGCCCCGAACTTGTCGGAGTAAAGCCGGTTGAAGCCTGAGCCGATTCCTTTCGATTCTAATGCAAACTGTGAAACAAGGTCTGGAGCCTTGATGCGGGCGAGAAGGAGATTGACAAGGTTCGGACCGAGCAACTTGAACACGGCGTAGTCAGGGCTGACCAATCCGGGCTTGTTTCCTGCACCAAACATCCCGCTCCACGCTTGCATCCGGTTCATCACAATTTCGCCCGGTTCGTAAAGTTTGTAACCGGCAAGCGTGCGGGCACTGTGGGCCTTGTCAGTCATATCGCTGCGAGCAATGAGGCCGCAGTTGCGAGTCAGCGAAAGCAACAGCCCAGAACCGTCGAACGAGCGAGAATCCTTCTCTCTGAGGACGGTCTTTATTCGCGGCGTCCTCCAACTCGCCGGAACCCTGCCGAGCCAATCCTGGCCCGACTCCTTGTATTCCGAATAAGGCTGGAGATTTTCGATCATCACAGAGCCTCGAACCACTTCTTGATTTTGAGAGCCATCAGCGCCCGGCGCTCTTCCAAAAACTTGTCGAAATCTGGAGCATTCCCTTGGATGAGGGACTCGGGCAGGCAATGGGTGCGGAGATTTGCCCGAAGCTCGTCCATGTCAGTGATGCCTCCGTATTTTTTCTCACCGCCAGTGCATTGTTCGGCCAGCTCCGCGAAATAGATCTCAGGAGCCTTGTCCCCGATGGCAATGTTGATTTCGCTCTGGGCGAGGACAAAGTTGGCAATCTGATTGTAACGTCCCTTCGAGAGCCCTTGCTTTTTGAGGTGATTGCGAGGGTAAACGTGATGGACGTCGCTTCGGTTCAAAAGCAAGTCGAGCACGGTGATGTCGCGCGAAAGGAATCCCTTGTCGCCCAGCTTTACCTGTGCCGCCTTGTAGGCCAAAAAGTATGGGCTTTGCCCGGACGAGGTATCCATGAGCTGGGGGAGCATTCCGGTCCAGAAACTCTCGGGGAGTTCGGATTCAATCACTGCCGTCACATAGTCAGCCAGACCGCGCGCTTCCACTTGACGAATATCGAAGTCGAAGGCCGTCTCAGGGCTTCCGGCATACCGGCCCCGTAGCATGGACATCGCATACCAACGGCGGACTAAGCGTTCGAGGTCAGCGGCGGGGACGTTTTCTGCCCGACCGCGGAGATAGAGAATGTAGGCGAAGTTGATGGCATTGCGTCCCCCGATGAGGTCGCTCGTCACGAAACCGGCCGAGCGCAGGATCATCGTGATGCGGTCGAAGTGGGTCTCGTTGATGAATCGGAGTATGCCTTTTTTGAGTTTCGCGAATGATGCCTCGGCGATGACATCTTCAAACTGCTTCGTCTCGAAATTCCTGCCTGAGAGCAACGCGACCAAATCAGCCAGTTTTCCGCGACCAAATTCCGACGTGAACGCCACTCTCAGCATATCGGTATATGTGGGATCGTAGATGTCGTCGTTGATATTCTTCAGCCACTTCATCTGTGGGAAAAACTCCGAATTGGCGAATGCCTTGTCGTTCTTTTCGATCTTCGCCATGAACTCTGGGGCGACGGCAAGGTGGCAAAAATAATCAATCGCCTTCCTGAGCATATTCCCCGCATAGGTTTCGTTCGCCGCGATCTTCGACATCGCAAAATCGGCTTGGGATAGCTCGGCACCGGCGGAGTTCACCCGGATAAAGATCTCGGTGACCGTCTCGATATCCAGATCCTCAGCCAACTCGATCAAGCCGACATGGTTGTTGATGATTTTGCCTAGGCGCTGAAGCACTTTGCCAACCTGCCTGCGATCCGCCTCGGGATTCTTCGCAACGTAGCCTTCCGTCATCTCTAGCAAGTCTGCATCCGGGCCAAAGACTTCCGCCACGTCCTCGATCCATGCCGAGTCTTTTCGGATAGCTGGGTTGGCGACCTCGAACTTTTCGGTAACTGGGTGGAAAGCGATTCGGATGCGGATCGTCTCGTAATCCTTGGTGAGCACCTCTCGCCCAAGCAAGCCAGCCATGAGCGCCGTCACACGTTGCTGGCCGTCGATGAGAACTCGTTTTCCGGCTGAGGGGGTGCCATCCTTGAGCTTCACGGTGGGGTTGCGCCAGGCGATCAGGTATCCGACCGGGTAGCCCTGATAGAGCGAGTCGAGAAGGTTGCGCACCTTGGTTGGCTCCCAGACGAATGGGCGCTGGATCTCCGGGATGGCGATCTCGCCGGATTTTACCCAAGTGAGCAGGGTTTCGATGGGATGGGGAGTGACGGAATAGCGCTGGGTGGACATGGTTAGGATTTTTTTGTTTTCCGCTTTGGCTGGACTCGCGGGGTCGGTGCTTTTCCGTCCTCCGCCGGAGCGAGCAACTGGTAAAACTCGTGCAGCTTGGCGCGGAGGAGTTTTTTGTCCGGGAGCTGGGTTTCGTATTCGGCGATCATGGCCGGGGAGAGCGAACGGCTGAGGGCATACTCGACGACCTCGCTGTCCTTCGTGGCGCAGAGGAGCAGGCCGATAGCGGGGTTTTCGTGCGGCTTCCGGTAGTCGCGGTCGAGGGCTTCGAGATAGAAGTTGAGCTTGCCGAGGTCTTCCGGGCGAAACTCGCGGACTTTGAGTTCGATGGCGACGAGGCAGTTCATGCCCCGGTGAAAGAACAGCAGGTCGAGCGCAAAATCCTGCCCGCCGACTTGGATGGGATACTCGGAGCCGACGAAGCAGAAGTCGCGGCCCAGCTCGGAGATGAATCGGCCCAGATTTCTCAAGAGGCCGCCATGCAGATCGGCCTCTGAATGGTTCTGCGGCAGTTCAAGAAATTCGAGCAGGTAGTTATCTTTCAGGACATTAACTGCTTCCGGGTGAATTTGTCGCAGCACTGCTGCGACTTTTGGTGGATTGAGCACCGCTCGCTCGAAAAGGCAGCCTTGAATCTGCCTCTGGAGTTCCCGGCTGCGCCACCCTTCCTGATGCGCCATGCGGATGTAAAACTCCCGTTCCTCAAGCCGCTTGCAACGGCCCATGATCATGAGGTGGTGTGTCCACGGTAATTGTGTCAGCAGTGCTGACACTATTTCATTTCCAGAGTAGCAGTCGTAAAACTGGCGCATTCTGAACAAGCTGGCTCGGGTGAATCCCGTCAGCCCAGGCTGCGTCCGGGCGAGGAATCGGGCGAGCTGATCAACGACGCCATCGCCCCATTCGGCGGACTCCAACTTCCGGCTGATGTGTTCGCCGATCTGCCAGTAGAGGGAGACGAGTTCGGTGTTGACCGCCTGATACGCCCGCTGCCTGGCTGCCTGGATGAGGTGGAGGACCTCGGCAAAGGCACTCTCATCTGCTGCCTGCGATAATTGTCGCGCCGGTGGTGCGACTATTTGTGACGCCGCTGGTGACACTATTTTAAGAGGCTTCTTTTTCATGCCGTGGCTCCTTTCGTGATTTCGCTCAGGAGTCCCTCCGTCTCCTGTTCCAGCGCGAGGATGTCGGCGCTGATCTGTGCGAGGGTGCGGAGTTCCGGCGGCTTGTAGAAGTGGCGGGTGAAGCTGACTTCGTAGCCGATCTTGGTGTCGGCTTCGACGATCCAGGCACCCGCCTGCCTCTCGAAGGACTTCAGTTTCTTCGTTTCGTATTGCGTCTTCAGCCATTCCCGCCCCTTGCCGCTCTTGAGGAACTCCTCTCGCGCCAAGGATTGCTCCCGGTTCTCGAAAATCTCCCAGTGAATCGGCTTCACGGGAAGATGTTTGGCCGTCCAGCTTACTTCTCCTTTGCCGTGCTCTTGCATTCTTTTCGGGAAGTCGCTGGTTTGACCCTTGTAAAAGGAGCCGTCGGCACACTCCAATACATAAACGCAATACTCTCCTGGTCTCGGCGTTGCGGCGGGCAGGTCCGGCGTGTAGGGAAGCACCTCGCGGCGGATGAACGTCTCGATGCCGCCCAGCTCCAAAAGCGGGATTTGCTCGTAGTCGCGGAGTTCGCTGTCGGGCTCGTATTCGACAATCGTCGGACGGCTCGGCGATCCGTCCCCACCATCTACGGCAAAGAGACCGTGGATGGGATCGGCCTGCGTCTTGCCGGGTTTGTGGATCTTCTTGATGACGGGCGGGGCGGATTCTTCCCGCCAACTGACGGCGGCGATGACGGCCTTCATATCGGCGGCGCCGGGCTTGAGCTTCAGTTTTTTGAGCGCGGCTTCGATCTGTTCGAGGAAGACGTTGTGGTCTTCGATGAGCTTGTCGCCGATGTGCTCGCGGAGTTTTGTCGCGAGATCGACCAGCATGGCGTCGCGTTTCCATGTCGCCTCATTGAGGAGTTTCTTCTTTTTGGCGTCCGGGAGGGTGTCCTCCTCTTCGGCGTCGTCCGCGCCCCACTCGTCCACGAGTTTTTCCAGATCTTTCCGAACGGAGGCGGGTTTTTCAAAGAGGGCATCGCCGAGTTCGTCGTAAAGCGCGGTGCGGATGTCCTCGTCGCCGGAGGCGAACCGCAGGGACTCGATGCGCTGGAGGGAGAGCTGGCTGTGGAGGCGGAGCGGACGCTCGACCTTCACTTTCCAGTAACCGAAAGCGGCGTTGGGGAAGATTTTCGACTGTTCGGTTTCCTTGAAGGCGAGGAAGGTTTCGCAGATGCGCTGGATGTCCTCGGGAGCGAGTTCGCAATTCTTTTTCCCCATGTTCTTGCGCAGGGGACGGAACCATTGGGTGGCGTCGATGAGCTGGACTTTGCCCCGGCGCGGCTCGGGCTTCCGGTTCGTGAGCACCCAGATGTAGGTGGCGATGCCGGTGTTGTAGAACATGTTCAGGGGGAGGGCGACGATGGCCTCCAGCCAGTCGTTTTCGATGATCCAGCGGCGGATGTTGCTCTCTCCCTGCCCGGCGTCGCCGGTGAAAAGCGACGACCCGTTGTGGACCTCGGCGATGCGGCTGCCGAGCGGGGTGTCGTGCTTCATTTTGCTCAACATGTTGGCCAGGAAAAGCATCTGGCCGTCGCTGGAGCGGGTGAGCAGGGAAAGTTCCTCGCCTTCGTGCATCACCCGGAACCGGGGATCGCGGATGTCTGCCTTCCCGCCCATGCGTTCGAGATCGCTCTTCCAACTCTTGCCGTAGGGCGGATTGGCGAGCATGAAGTCGAATTCCCGGGAGCGGAAGGCGTCATTGGAAAGGGTGGAATACGCCGGGCCGCCGATGATGTTGTCCGCCGCATCGCCGTCGCCTTTGAGCAGGAGGTCGGCTTTGCAGATGGCGTAGGTCTCGCCGTTGATCTCCTGGCCGTAGAGGTGGGTGGCGACCTGCTTGCCGTGGGCGGCGGCGATCTGCTGCAGGGTTTCTTCGGCGACGGTCAGCATGCCACCGGTGCCGCAGGCGCAGTCGTAGAGGAGGTAGGTGCCGGACTCGATCTTGTCGGCCACCGGCAGAAACATCAGGTTGGCCATGAGCCGGACGGCATCGCGGGGCGTCCAGTGCTCGCCGGCTTCCTCGTTGTTGTCCTCGTTGAAGCGACGGACAAGTTCCTCGAACATCGTGCCCATCGAATGGTTGTCGAGGCCGGGCAGGTCTCCGACCGGATAGGGGCTGATGTTGATGTCCTTGTCGAGGAACTTCTCGATGAGCTGGCCGAGCGCGTCGGCTTTGGAGAGGCGGGGGATCTGGTTGCGGAACTCGAAATTCGTCAGGATGTCCTGCACGTTCGGGGAAAAGCCGTCGAGGTAGGCCTCGAAGTCGTCTTTGAGCTTCTGCTGCGTGGCGCGGGATTTGAGGTCGCGGAGCAGGAACGGCGAGGTATTGTAAAATGCCTGGCCGGATGCGGCGCGGAGGGCGTCGTCCTGGTTGGTGACCTGCTCGCGGTCGAGAGCTGCCTTCATTTCCATCACGGCCTTCTTCGTCGGCTCCAGCACGGCATCGAGACGGCGGAGCACCGTCATCGGCAGGATCACATCCCGGTATTTGCCGCGCACGAAGACGTCGCGGAGGGTGTCGTCGGCGATGCCCCATATGAAATTGGTGAGCCAGTTGAGTTGAGCTTGATCCATGAAAAATACAATGGGATGTGGCGGAGGAATCAGCCTGCGAGCCGCACGCTTACTCAGACAGTGCGCGGCTCAACACGTCGAGGTTTTTCCGCATGGCGGCGAGATACGCGTCCCGGGCCTTGTCCGGCTCCCGCGGGCCGGTGACGGCCGGATCGAGGATGCTCAAGCGAACGCCGGTCTCGCGCTCGATGACCTTGGCGCTTTTGGCCGGGTATTGGGGCTCGGCGAAAAGCGCGCTCACCTTCCGCTCGCGCACGATCTCCACGATCCCGGCCAGTTCCTTCGCTCCCGGCTCGGAGCCGGGCTCGCGCTCGATCACCCCGACGATGTTCAATTGAAACTCGCCGGCAAAATACGGAAACGCCTCGTGGAACGTGACGATGTCGCGGTTCTTCAATCCATCCAGCGCGGCGTGCATCTCGCTGCAGAGCGCCTCGAGCTTCGCGATGTAGGCGTCCGCATTTCTCTGATACCGCTCCGCATGGGAGGGATCCGCCGCCGCCAGCCCGCGTGCGATATTTTTCACCTGCCGGATCGCGCCGGAGATGCCGACCCAGATGTGCGGGTTCCCCCCGAAGGCGGGCGGGATCCCCTCGCTGGCATCAACCAGCTTGAGCGACGGGGATTGCTTCAATGCCTTGTCGAGGAACGTCTCCATGCCGGCCCCGTTCGCAACAAAGATGTCTGCCCGGGCGATCCTCTTCATGTCCCCGGGCGTCAGTTGATAATCGTGCAGGCAGCCCACAAACCGCTCGGCGAGGCAGCTCACCTCGACGCCCGGCGCGTCGCCGACGACGTTGAGCACACTCACATACATCGGGTAAAATGACGTGAGAATTTCCACCGGCTTCGCTGGCATGCCGGAAAGGGGAAGCAGGAAAAGGGCGGCGAAAGCGATCGCGTTTTTCAGATGTGGTGTCGTCATGGTTTTGATCGGATGTGACCGCGAATGAAAAATGCGCCTCCCTCCCGCGCTGGGACATTCCATAAATGAAATCGGATTGTCATTGATTTTTTTGAATTTGGCGACTTCTTCGCGACTCATCTTCGTGCGCCACCCCGCGATGCTCACCCCTCCGCCGTCACGCCCATCGGCACGCCGGAATGGATGGCAGAGGGAAGCGGTTCATGGACCGCTTTGACTCGTCGGATCAGCCAGATGCTGAGCAGGCTGACCGCCACGGCCAGCCATCCGAGCCAGTTCACA
This sequence comes from Verrucomicrobiia bacterium, assembly GCA_037128135.1. Taxonomy (GTDB): domain Bacteria; phylum Verrucomicrobiota; class Verrucomicrobiia; order Chthoniobacterales; family Terrimicrobiaceae; genus QYQL01. The sequence continues at coordinate 7,130 of JBAXXD010000044.1, read as the reverse complement.
TGCAGAAGGGCATCGGGGGTTCGAAGCACCACACGACCGGCCATGATCGCTGCCAATCCCGTGCAAAAATCGCGGGTGCAGGCCGTGAGGCTCATGAAGGCCCCCCGGCGAGACGAGGAAACGGCGGAAGCGAGCACCGCCTGGGCCGGCACATACCGCCCGCTGGCAAAAACAAAAAACAGTCCGGTCATGAGAAGCGTCACCGGAACCGGGAGCGGACCCGCATGTGTCAGAAGACCAATGATCACAGCCGCCACGCAGACTACGCCGGTGAAGACTTTTGCCCGCCCGAGACGATCCGAGAGCCGTCCGATATAGGGCGCGGTGATGATGGTCAGCAAACCTCCAAGCACATAGACCAACGCAAGATCGCTCTCCGGCAGCTTGAGGTTGAAGACAAGATGCGGCGAAAGAAATGGGATGATCGTGAAGTGACCGAACACCAGCGACACCATCAGCAGGAGCGCCCGCCAGGCGTTTCTGTCCGCAAGCAGCGAAAGAAAGTTTTTCCATGATTCCGGCGGCCCGTCCGCCAAGTGCCCGCGCACATGAGGGAGCGAAACCAGCAGAAGCACCTCAACCGTCAACGCGATCCCCACCAGGAAAAAGAACGGGGTTTCCCAGCGGAACCGCTGCGCGAGAAACAATCCGAACGGCACGCCGAATGCCGCTGCGGCGGAAAAGGAGGTCATGATAATCCCCATGGCCGCCCCGCGACGCTCCGCCGGGACACGATCGCCCACAATGGCAAGGATCGTGGCATTCGATACCCCGCCAAACGCGCCGCAGAGGGCTCTCGCCACCAGCAGGGCGGTGACGGTTTCCGCCGTCGCACAGCAATAGGTTCCCGCGATGAACCCCGCGTAGGACACCACCAGAACCCCGCGCCGGTCGAAGCGGTCAATAAACGGGGCGACGAGCAGCCCGATGATTCCCGCCACCATCGTGTAAGCCGCGATGAGCACGCTGAATTGTGCGGGCGATATCGCAAGTTCGCGCATGAGCATCGGCCCCAGCGGCATCATGATCATGAAATCCATGATGTGGGTGAACTGAACGGCCGCCAGCAGGATCAACAGCGGACGCTCGGAAAGATGGAGCTTCGGAAAAAACGGCACAAGGGGAAGATCTCTAGAACCGTTGGGCGATCCCGGCAAACAAAGAAAACACCAAAGAAAACAATCGGCTCCCGAGTAGAGCGCATCGCGAAAGTTGCAACGTCGCGGATCTTCCAAGGGGGCATGGGCGTCTCGCCCGTGTGAGGCACATCACTCCGATACGATTTTCCGTCTCCAAACGGACGGGATGCCCGTTCCCCCTGTGCTCTTAATCCTTGCCATCGCGTGCGCATCCCAATGAACTTTGCGGCATGGGAAAGATTGACAAGTTGAGGGAATGTCCGGCGGTGGGGAGGCGGCTCAAGCCGATCAGATGACGGCCGAACCTCTCGAAGACACGCTGCGGCGCGCATTCGGGCATACTGGGTTCCGCGAGGGTCAGGAGCAGGTGATGCGGGCGTTGCTGGACGGGCATTCGGCGCTGGCGGTTTTTCCGACCGGCGGAGGAAAGTCCCTCTGCTACCAGCTCCCCGGGATTTTGTTCGACGGCCTCACGCTCGTCGTCTCACCGCTCATCGCGCTGATGAAAGACCAGGTGGATGTGCTGAAAACGCGGGGTATCGCGGCGGCCCGTCTGGACTCGACGCTTTCCGCAGCGGAGGTCTTTGAAATCCTCGACGGGATCACCGCCGGGACGCTCAAGCTTCTCTACGTGGCGCCCGAGCGGTTCGTCAGCGAGACATTTGTCGCGCGCCTCAAGCGGGCGAAGATCAGCCTGCTGGCGATCGATGAGGCGCATTGCATTTCCGAGTGGGGTCACAACTTCCGGCCCGAATATCTGCGGCTCGCCGCGCTGGCGAAGAAGCTCCGCATCCCGCGCGTGCTGGCGCTCACCGCGACCGCGACGCCCTCGGTGTCCGACGACATCTGCCGGGAATTTCGGATTGCGGCTGCGAATCGCGTCCAGACGTCGTTCCACCGTCTGAACCTCGCGATCCACATCTCGCCGGTCGCGGCGGACGGACGGCCCGGGATCCTCACCCGGAAACTGCTCGAAGAAAAGCGGTTTCCCGCGATCGTGTATGTGACGCTGCAGCGCACGGCGGAAGCCGTCGCAGCGCATTTGCAGAAAGCCGGAATCCTTGCGCGCGCCTACCACGCCGGGCTGGCGGACGATGTGCGGGCGGCGGCGCAGGACGATTTCATGGCCGGGCGCTGCGAGGTCATCGTGGCCACGATCGCCTTCGGCATGGGGATTGACAAGGCCGATATCCGGGCGGTCTATCACTACAATCTTCCGAAGACCCTGGAGAACTACCAGCAGGAGATCGGGCGCGCGGGGCGCGACGGCCTGCCCGCGCACTGCGAGATGCTGGCGTGCGCGGACGCCCTGGTCGTGCTTCAGAACTTCACGCTCGGCGACACGCCGGACGAGCAGTCGCTCCGGCATCTCGTGGATCACCTCCTCCGGCAGGGAGACGAATTCGACATCAGCCGGTATGACCTCGCCCGCGCGACCGACATCCGGCAGCTCGTGCTCGAAACCGTCATCACCTACCTCGAAAAGGAAAAGATCCTCGAGCCGGCCGGCGTGTTCTACTCGACATTCCAGATCGCGTTCCGGCATCCGGAGGATCGCGTGATTGCCGGACATACGGCGGATCGCCAGCAATTTTTGCGAAGGATTTTTTCGGCGGGGAAGCGCGGGCGCCGGTGGCTGACGATCGATGCGGATGCCGTGGCGGCGGCGATCGGGGAGTCGCGCGAGAGGATCCTGAAAGCCCTCGGGTATCTGGAGGAATCCGGCGACATCGAGATGAAGCCGGCCGGCCTGCGGCACAGGTTCCGCCTGCTTCCGGGGGCCAAGGCCCGCACGCCGCGCGAGATCGCGACCTGGCTTCACAGGCTTTTTATGAGGCGCGAGAAAACCGACCTCGCCCGGCTGGATGGCATTGTGGATTTTGCAGAAGGTGCCGGATGCTCGACCGAGCGGCTTCTGGCCTATTTCGGCGAGTCCTTCCCCGCCCCGTGCGGCCACTGCGGATCCTGCGCTGCCTGCCCGCCCGCGCCGATGCCGCGCAGCCCGGAGCGGGAAATTTCTCTGGAGGATCTGCGGATCATCCGGAGCCTGCGCGCGGAAAAGCATGCCGCCCTGCGCGGATGCCGGCCGCTCGCTCGCTTCCTCTGCGGGATCACCAGCCCGGCGACAACGCGCGACCGCCTGACCCGGCACGATGCGTTCGGCCTCCTCGAAGAGGCTCCGTTTCTCAAAGTCCTCGCGCAGATCGAAGCCGGCGGATGAGCCGCCAGACCAGAGCATCGCGCATCCGGGGTGATCTGCAGCCACCTCGGGGCAAATCTTACCGTTTCCTCACGACGAGGGCGAGCTTTTCAGCGAGCTCAGCCATTTGGAATGGCTTGGCGAGGAAGTCGTCCATCCCTGCGGCGAGGTAGATCTCCCCGGAGCCGGAAATCACATTGGCCGAGAGCGCGATGATCGGAATGCGTGAGCCGGATTCCCGCGCCCGGATGATTTCCACTGCCTCAAACCCGTTCATCCCCGGCATCCGCAAATCCATAAGGATGGCCAGAAATTTTCCTGGGGCAAAGGCTTCGACCGCTTCGGCCCCGTTGCCTGCAAATTCCACGCGGTAGCCCAGGCTCTGGAGCATTTTGCCAACCATCAAGGAGTTGCTCCGGTTATCCTCGACGACGAGCACCGGGAGGTCATCAGGGCGCACGGGCGTCTCTGCGCTTGGGCTGGAGGGCGATGCTCCGTCAGCGCCGATCAATAAATGGGACGGAGCCATCCCTCCAGCGGGAACTTCCAGTGGGAGCCGGAACGTGAACGTGCTGCCTTTGCCGGGAGCGGAGACGACCGAGATCGAACCCCCCATGGCTTCGGCCAGACGCTGCGAGACGGCGAGCCCGATCCCCGTTCCGCCATACTTCTGGTTGATCGTCGAGTCCGCCTGCGTGAACAACTGGAACAGACGGGCGAGAGCATCGGAAGAAATTCCGAGGCCCGTGTCTTCGATGGAAAACTCTAAGAACTCCCCAGACCTCGTCACGCGGAGGCTCACCGAGCCGTCCGCAGTGAATTTGACGGCGTTGGCCAGGAGGTTGATGAGGATCTGGCGGATCCGCCGCTCGTCGCCGGTGATCTGCTCCGGGACATCGGCTGCCAATTCGCAATGGAACGCGATCCCTTTGTCGGTGGCGGATTTGCGGATGAGTTCCGACGACGATTTCACGAGCTGGGCGAGTTCGAACGGGGCAGGGTGGATCGCGAGCACTCCTTTTTCGATGGTGGAGAAATCCAGGACATCGTTGATGAGATCCAAAAGATAGATGCCGCTATCTCTAATCCCCTCGGTATAGGACTGCTGTTCCTCGTTGAGCGGAGTGCCGGCGAGAATCTCCGCAAAACCCAGAACCCCGGTGAGCGGGTTGCGCAGCTCATGGGTCATGGTGGCCAGAAACTCGCTCTTGACGGCCGTCGCCCTTTCCGCCTTTGCCGTGGCTTCCGCAAGCTGGCGGTTGATCTTCAGGATATCGTTCTCGGATCGCTTCTGTTCGGTGATGTCCCAGTTCGTCCCGGTCATGCGCAAGGCGGTTCCCGAGGCATCGCGCGTCACTTTGGCGATGGCGCGGATGATACGGATCGTGCCGTCCGGCCAAAGAACACGGAACTCGGTGTCGAATTCCTTCTCCCCGCGGAGCGCCATCTGGATTTCGACATCCCCCCGCGACTGATCGTCGGGGTGAACCCCAGCCCTCCATGCCTCGTATGCGCCGCCGAACTGATCCCGCGTGATTCCGTAGAGGGCAAACATCTGCGCATCCCACGTGAGAGTATTGCTGACCACATCGTAGTCCCAGATGCCCACCCTCCCGGCTTCCGCGGCAAGGGTCAGGCGCTCGGCGGATCTCGCAGGGCCTCCTCCGACCGTTTGCGTTCGGTGATGTCGCGGCTGATGCCGAGCACTCCGATCAGTTTTCCGTCCGGACCCAGGTAGGGGGCCTTGTAGGTATCCTGCAATGCTCTCCGGCCATCGGGATAGGTGACCCATTCCTCGATGTGGCGCGGTTCGCGCGCGGTCAGCATCTGCTGGTCCTGTTCCTGGAACCAATCGGCCGCCTCCCTGTCAAAGAGGTCTTGGTCTTTCTTCCCGATAATCTCGTTCCTTGGCCGGCCCGCGAGCTCGACGAAGGCCGGGTTGCAGCCCAGATAAACCCCCTCGGTGTTCTTAAAAAAGATGATGTCAGGGATGGCATCCAGCAGGGAGTTAATCTGCACAGCCTGCTGCCGGAACCTCGCCTCGCTGGCCGCCAATTTTTTTTCGCTTCTGACGAGGCGGCGGTTCGCGCGAAGGACGAAGAACATCAGCAGCAAACCGAGAAAGAGGGCCGCAGCAGCCGCGACGAGCGCCTTGACCAGCCAGACGGGAATCCGGCTGGTCTCGGGCTGGTAGATAAAGCCCGCCAGGTCAAAATCGTGCGGCAACATGCCCAGCCCCGCGTAAGTCCGCGTAATTTCCTTCCAGCGCCCCGGATTGACATACCCGACGCGGATCAAATCCGCTTGGATCAGCTCTTTCATTTGTTGGGCTTCGTAGATTAGGTGATCCCGATCCAATGGGCTGGGGTATCTGCTGACGATGAGATCAATGATTTCCTCCGGGTGGTCCAGCGCGTATTCCCATCCCATCAAGCTCGCGTCCCGGAAAGCAATGACCCGCTCGGGGTGCTCCCGGATCTGGGCCTCCGACGTGAACAGGTTGTCGCCATAAAAATCGAGGCCCACAGAACGCGGGGTTAAAAGGATGCAGGGAGCTCCAGCCCGTTCCAGGTCCTCGTGTTTTTCGGTGATATAGACCGAGACGGCATCCACCTTGCCGTCCAGGAGATCCTGCGTGTTCAAGCTGTGATCTACGCGGTCATACGATTTTGGCGGGAGCCCCTCCTTGGCCAGATAGGCCACGATCTCGGCATCCGTGCTGTCCAACATGACCCGCTTGCCCTTGAGGGTGTGGACGGGATCGATGGAACCCTTCTGCCGCGTGGCCAAAACCAGCGCGGAATGCTGGAAGATATTGGCCAGCAGAACCACCGGCTTTCCCGCCTGGCGCGCCAGCAGCAGGCTGGTCTCCCCAACGCCGAAATCCGCCCGTCCATCCGCCACCTCTTGAACGGAATCCATGCCCGGCTTGAGCTCGAGGAGCTCGACGTCAAGACCGGCGTCCCGGTAGAACCCCTTCTCCTTCGCCGCGTAATAGCCCGCAAACTGAAACTGGTGCGTCCATTGCAGCTGAAGCGTGACCTTGTCCAACACCGGAGCTTTCGCAAGGGCCCGCGGGATCGCCGGCAAGAAGCACATGGCCAAGAGCCAAATGGCCGCAATGCGCCGGCGTGCGCGGTGGCTCTGCAAGGCCCGGGCAATCAGCGTGAAATCTGCCAGCTTTTTCAATTGGGCACTCCCTTGCCCGCATCCAGCGGAATCCGGGCGGCACTCCCAGCCATCCGGAAGAAACTGGGGACGACTCGATGATATGACGATGCCATTTTTCGCGTCAGCATGGGGCGCATGCCAGAAATTGCAAACGCGAAAAAGATGGCCGCGGCCGCGGGCGCATCTTCGAAAGTTGCAGAGCACAGGGGGAGCGGGCGTCCCGCCCGTTTGGAGACTCATACCAACTCTGTAAAACAAATGGACTCAGAACATCGGCAAGATGCCGATGCTACGATCGGGTGGCCCCGACGGGATTTAGCCCGCCAAGGCTCCCACACCACCGGACGTGCGGTTTTCCGCATCCGGCGGTTGAACAAGGCGGTTGTCTCATTTTCCTGCTTCCGCGAAGTCCCACGGTATGATGAACCCGTAGTTGTGGAGTGTTTTGGTTTTCAGTGCTGATTGCATGACCCAGTGCCGGGCGATTGCCCATGCTCCAAGCCCGCTGTAGGCCATGCCCAGAACGCGGCCTTTGACTCCCATCCGTTTGAGCGCGTTGACGCGCCCTCGCGGGTGGTGCCATCGCTGCCAGAAGCATTTGCGCATGTGGCGTCGTATCC
>JBAXXD010000043.1:0-30089 GCA_037128135.1 Verrucomicrobiia bacterium | reverse complement strand
CGCCAGAGGCCAGATAGCCGCATGACCCTTGGTAACTTTGGCGTCGTGCACCCTTGATTTTTTTTCGTGTCATTTCTTTGTTGCCACGCTGTCCATTCGCGGTATTGTTGACCACTTTTCAAGAATGAAGCCAGACATCCATCCCAACTACCGCGAAACCGTCATCCTCTGTGCCTGCGGGGCAGCCTACCGTACCCGCTCGACCGTCGAGAATATCAAGATCGGCATCTGCGCCGCCTGCCATCCGTTTTTCACCGGCGAGCAGAAGTTCGTCGACACCGCCGGACGCGTTGACAAGTTCAAGCGCCGCTACGGTTCGGTGCGCGCGCCCCGCGCACCCCGCGCGGTCAAGAAGGCCGCGTAGATTTTTGCCCGCAACCGAAACGGTGAGCGCCCCCGCGTGCGTTCGCCGTTTTTGATTTCCCGACCATGGATTTCGAACCTCTGATCGCCCGCAAACGATCCCGCCACGAGGAGCTCGAACGTGAGATCGCCGCACCCGGGCTCTTCGACAACGCTCCCCGGGCGAGGGAGGTTCTGCGCGAGCACGCCGCAACGAAGGGCCTCCTGCAAAGCTGGGAATCCCTGGTCCGGGCACGGCGCGAACTCGCGGAAAACCGGGAATTCGCATCGGGGGACGACAAGGAAATGGCCTCCCTCGCCGCAGCGGAAATCCCCGCCCTCGAGGAAAAAATTCCCGTTCTCGAGCGCGAGGTGCAGGTCTCCCTCCTGCCTCCCGAACCCGATGAGGACAGGGACGCGATCGTCGAGATCCGCGCGGGCACCGGCGGAGCGGAAGCCGCCCTCTTCGCCGCGGAACTCTACCGGATGTATGGACGTTATGCCGACTCGATCGGGCTCAAAGTCGAGGAGATGGAGTCCAGCCCGTCCGACCTCGGCGGCCTCCGCGAGGCGGTCTTCCGCGTCTCCGGCACCTCTGTTTTCCGCAGGCTCCGCTACGAGAGCGGCGTCCACCGCGTCCAGCGCGTGCCCGCCACCGAAGCCCAGGGCCGCATCCACACCTCGACCGCCACCGTCGCCGTCCTCCCCGAGGCCGAGGAGGTGGACATCCAAATCAAACCGGAGGATCTCCGCATCGAAGTCTGCCGCTCGGGCGGCCCCGGTGGCCAGGGGGTCAACACCACCGACTCCGCCGTCCAGATCATGCACATCCCGACCGGACGGATCGTCCGCTGCCAGGACGGACGCAGCCAGCAGAAAAACAAGGAGAGCGCGATGAAGATCATGCGCTCCCGCCTGCTCGAGGACAAGCGCCGCGAGGAGGAGGAAAAATATTCCGCCCACCGGAAAAGCCTGATCGGCGGGGGAGGGCGCGAGGAAAAAATCCGGACCTACAACTTCGCGGAGAACCGCGTCACCGACCACCGGATCAAGCTCTCGCTCTACAGCCTCGACCGGTTTCTCGCGGGCGACATCGGCGGAATGGTGGACGCGCTCCAGGCCAGCGATATTGAAGACCGCCTCCAGGAGGCCGGGATGAGCGCTAATTTTCATTGAGGAAAGACCCGGGCTCGGACAGGTTGGGGGCAGATGGAACTGGTCAACCTGACGCGCCGCATAGAAATCGGCTCAAATTCTTTCTGGCTGAAAATCGGCGGTCAGAACGTGATTCTCGATGCGGGCATGCACCCGAAGATGGACGGGTTGGCTGCGACGCCGGACTTCGCGCTCGTGCCCGAGGGAAAGGTGGACGCCATCCTGATCTCCCACGCGCACCAGGATCATGTCGGCGCGCTGCCGGTGCTGACCCGCCGAGAGCCGCAGGCACGGGTTTTCATGACCGAGCCGACCGCCCGGATCGCCGACGTCATGCTCCACAACTCGGTGAATGTGATGACCCGCCAGCGCGAGGACGAGGGGATCAGCGAGTATCCGCTCTTCACGCATCGCGGGGTGGATTTCTCCAACAAGGCCTGGCACCCGCGCCCGCTCGGGAAACGATTCAACCTCCTCGGCGAACCGTCCGACAGCGACAGCGAGGTCACATTCGAATTTTTCGACGCGGGCCACATCCTCGGGTCGGCGGGGATTTTGATCCGCTACGCCGGCCGGACGATCTTTTATACCGGCGACGTGAATTTCGAGAACCAGACGCTGATGCAAGGCGCATCATTTCCGGAGAGCGGGGTGGACGTGCTGATCATGGAGACCACCCGCGGAGATGCGCCGGTTCCCAGCGGCTACTCGCGGGCGCACGAGGAGGAGCGCCTCGCCCGCGGGATCATCCGCGCGTTTGAAAAGGGCGGCAGCGTGACGATTCCCGTCTTCGCTCTCGGAAAGACCCAGGAGCTTCTGGCGATGCTCTGGCAGATGCGCCTGCGGGGGCTGCTCTCCCATGTGCCGATCTACATCGGCGGACTGAGCACGAAAATCAGCGGGGTCTACGACGCGCTCGCCGCCACGTCTGTCCGCAGCCATCCCGAGTTCCAAGTCCTCCAGGAGATGGCCCCCTACGTCCTCACCGGAAATGAAATTCAGACGATCTCCCCGAAAAAAAAATGCATCTACGCGCTCTCGAGCGGAATGATGACCCCGCACACGCTCTCGAATATTTTTTGCCGCCGGATCATCGGGGACGCGACCCAGAGTCTGTTTTTTGTCGGATATTCGGATCCCGATTCTCCCGCCGGAAAGATCCGCCGGGCCGCGCCGGGCGAGCCGGTGCAGCTCGACCCGGACACCGCGCCGGTCCCGTTGCGCTGCCACATCGAGGAATTCCAATTCAGCGCGCACGCGAGCCGGGACCCCCTGCGCAACTACGCGATCCTTCTCAACCCCTCCAAGATCCTGCTGGTTCACGGCGACAGGCCTGCGATCGATTGGTTCCAGCTCTCGCTCTTCAAGGAACTCCCCGGCACCGAGGTGATCGTTCCCGAACCGGGCCGCGCTGTCAGCCTCGGCCCCTGATGCTCCCCCGAATCACATGACCCGCACCGCCCGTTGGCTTGCGCCTGCCTTGGGATTTTCCGGTGTCGCCTTAGGGGCGTTCGGTGCTCACGGATTCAAGGCTATCCTGGCTGCGAATGGCACTGCTCCGATCTGGCAGACGGCCGTTCTGTACCATCTCGTCCACGCTGCGGCCTCGTTGTGGGCGGGCGAGCGGAGGCCGCTGGTCGCGCGGCTCTGGGCGCTCGGCATCCTTTTCTTTTCCGGCTCCCTCTACGTGCTTGCCCTCACGAATGTTCTTTGGCTGGGCATGATCACGCCGGTCGGAGGCATCCTGTTATTGCTTGGCTGGGCGATGCTCCCTTTCCGATGACGGCATGGGAGATTCAGACCGGCTCGCACCGCGAGACGATCGCCGCGGCGATCGCCTCCGTGCTCATCCACCTCCTGATCGTCGCCTGCATCGGGCTCACGATGGCTCTGCCCGCATGGAAATTTTCCCGCCCTCCGGAGGCGGATATGGTGCCGATCGAAATGACTCTGATCTCCAGCGCGCCGCCGAAACCCGCAGATCCATCCTACGTGCGGACGGCCCCGCAGAATATTCCGGACGCTCCGAAAAACGCCGCTTTCGAATCCGACAACAACACGCGCGCCGCCAGCAGCGCCGCGCCTTCGGGCAGCCAGCCGATGCCGTCGGTTGACGGGCGGGAATCTCCGGCTCTCGAATTGGAAAACCGGAACTATTCGGGCGGCAGGGAAAGCCAGCCGTCCCCGCCCGAGGCCGCCCGGAAATCCGATGAGCCCGCCGCCGTGGTCCCGCCCGCTGCCCAGCTCGCCCTCCGCGAAGCTCCGAAGCCGGATCCCGCCGCACCGCGCCCGCAGGCCCGGCCCGCCCAGCCGAAGCCGCCCGCAGCAGCCGGCTTCCAACCGGAGACGCGCATCACCAGAATCCATGGAAATATCTCCAACCGCGGACGCGCCTCGGTGGACGCGGCCGCCACCCCGCTCGGACATTACAAAAAAACGGTTTCCGACGCGATCGGCTCCCGCTGGTATTACTACGTCAACAGCCAGATCGGGCTCCTGAATATCGGGACCGTGTCGATCCGGTTCCAGGTCGGGCAGGAAGGAAAAGCACAAAAAGTCAAGGTCCTCTCGAACACCTCGAACGAAAGCTTTGCCTCGGTCAGCCTGAGCTCGATCCTGGAGGCGGAAATTCCGCCAATTCCTCCCGATGTCGCAAAACTCCTCGACAACGGGCGTCTGGAAATTGACTACTCATTCACCATCCTCAGCAACTGATGACATTATTCCTGGCAAACACTGTTGATTTTTTCATTAAGGGCGGACCGTTCATGGTCTTCCTTTTGATCGTTTCTCTCGTCTCCTGCACGGTGATCCTCCTCCGGGGCCGCGCGCTGCGCGAAAAAATTGTGATCCCGCCCGAGGTCGCGCTCGCGCTCGAGAAGCTTGCCCCGGGCGACGACATCGGGCTTCTGCAATTCGCGATCGGCCGGTACCCGTCGCCGATCTCGCGGATTCTGTCCGTGCTCATCGCGCATCTCAACTGGCCGAAATCCGAGAACCTCGAGGCCGTCCAGACCCGCGCCCGCCACGAGGTGACCGTCATGGAAAAAGGTCTCGTCATCCTGGAAATCTCCACCGGCATCTCCCCGCTGCTCGGCCTGCTCGGGACGCTTTCCGGGCTGGTGGGGATCTTCGCCACGCTGGGCTCGAACGGGGATCCGACGCTCATCGCGCGCGGAATTTCCGAGGCGCTCAACACGACGATCGTCGGCCTCGCGGTCGCCGTCCCGTGCCTGGTCGCCTACAATTATTACCAGCGGAAAGTCGAGGTGCTCGCGGTCAGCATGGAATCCATGGCCTCCGACCTTCTGGCCAAATGCTACCCGTATGGCGAGCTCCCCCAGGTCGAGAAGCAGATCCTCAAGTGACCCATGCGGTTCTACACGCGCAAACGCCGGTCGCCGGTCATCATCCTCGTCTCGCTGATTGATATCCTCGCGATCCTGCTCATCTTTTTCATCGTCACCACGACGTTCCGGAAAGACCAGCCGCGGCTCCAGATCAACCTCCCCGAGTCAAAGTCCGCAGATGCCGCCGCGGGATCGAAGGAGCCGCTGATCCTGCAGGTCAAGAGCGCGGAGGATATCTCGCTGAACAATGAGCCGGTGACCCTCGACTCCCTGCCGGCCGCTCTGAGAGCCGCGCGCGGGGCGGCGCCGGATCGCCCGATCGCCATGCAGGCCGACCGCGAGGCCCCGTTCGGCGTCGTCGTCAAGATCCTCGACGCCCTCAAGCAGGCCGGCATCAAAAATATCCCGGCCTTCACTCAACCCGAAAACTGATGCTCCTCGAGATCACACAACACGAACACCCCGCCCTCCGCACGAGGGGACGCACGGTCGCAAAGTGCGACGCGAAAATCCGCGGGCTCGCCGCCGACATGGTCGAGACGATGCGCGCGGCCGAGGGGGTCGGGCTCGCCGCCCAGCAGGTCGGCATCCCGCTCCAGATGTTCGTCATCGATGTCCCCCACATGAAAGACCGCCCGAGCGCAATGCGGATCGCCGGGAAACCGGCCGACTTCGCCGCTCTCATGCCGCTCATCCTCCTCAACCCGGCCATCGATCCCTTCGGCAGGATCCGCCTCGAAAGCGAAGGATGCCTGAGTTTTCCCGGCCTGCGCGGCGAGATCCTGCGCCCGTTCTCGGTCCGCATCCGGGCCCGCACGCTCGAGGACGCCGACATCGAGTTCGAGGCCGACGGACTGCTCGCCCGCGCGATCCAGCACGAGTTCGATCACCTCCAGGGGATCCTCTTCATCGACCGCATGAGCGAGGACGAGCGCCAAGCCGAACTCCCCCCGGAAATCCGCCGCCTCGCCCGCCCGGTGCCGCCCGCCGTACACTCCCCGCGCAAGCCGGCATAGGCCGGGCCGGAACAAAAGCGGGTCGGGTCAAGGGCAGTGCCGGTGATTCATGGGAGGATCGAAGGGGAAAATCGGCCAACGAGCTCTTGGAGTCCGGTCGCCACATCAAAAAGCGGTTTCCATCCGGTCGCCCGCAGCTTCGAAGCGTCCGAGGTCGAGTGGCGGATGTCTCCGGCGCGGACCGGTTCGTGGCGGATTTCGGAACGGGATCCGGTGAGATTGAGGATTTCCTGCACCAGCTCGCCGATCGTTAATGCCGATCCATACCCCGCGTTGAAGACCCCTTGCACTTCCGGTGTTTCGGCCGCGAAGGCGAGCGCCCCGACGATATCCTTGACGTAGATAAAGTCGCGCGTCTGGCCCCCGTCGCCATAGATCGTGATCGGCTCGTGGTTCCGCGCGCAATGCAGGAAGATCGGAACGGCCGCCGCATAGGCGCTGTTCGGATCCTGTCTCGGGCCGAAGACATTGAAGAACCGCAGGCACGCGGTCGGGAACCGGCCTTCGCGGGCGAAGAGCCCGCAGTAATACTCGCCGTCGAGCTTCGTGATCGCATAGGGGCTGCGGGGATCGGGGGCCATCGTCTCCACTTTCGGCTGAATCGGATTCTCGCCGTAAACCGCTGCGGAGCTCGCAAAGCAGACCTTCTTCACTCCATGGCTCCGTGCGGATGCGAGGACATTCAGAAGGCCATGAACATTGATGTCCACGGTTTCCACCGGCAGGGACATGGATTCCGGCACGCTCACGAGCGCGGCAAGGTGGAACACGTAATCCACTCCGGCCATCACCTCGTCCACAAGGGCGCCATCCCGAACGGATCCTTTGACGAACCGGCAAGTGAGCCCTTCGAGATTTTTCTGATGCCCGGAGCGGAGGTTGTCCAATACGATCACCTCGGCCCGGCCCTGATAGTGCTCCACCAAATGGCTTCCGATGAATCCGCTGCCGCCGGTAATAAGGATTTTCATTCCGCGACCTCCTGCACAAATGCGTTCATCGCCTCTTCCTGCTCCTCGATGCTTTTCACCAGAGCCAGTTGGGTCCGGCAGCGGTCGAGGTTGTGGCCGGGGCGCTTGGTCTTGAAATAGATATCCCCTTCCAGATGATCGGTCAAAAACCTCATCCCAATCTCTAAGGCGATCAGTTTTCCGGAAAACGCGAGGTGGGATTTTTCTGTTTCGTTGAGAAAGGCCCCCGCAGTCGAGAGATACCCGCGAACCAAGGCCTCGAACATCGGCATCTGCATGCGCACCTTTTTCACATCGGGCTCGTCCTCCGCGGCCGGACTCGTGGCCGTCCGCACCATGTCGCCAAAATCGTAGAGGGCGAGGCCGGGCATGACAGTATCCAGATCGATCACGCAAATTGCCGTCTCCATGGCGTCGTCGATCATGACGTTGTTGAGCTTCGTGTCGTTGTGAGTGATCCGCTCGGGGATGCGTCCATCAGCCTGCAGGTTGAGCAAAACATCCACCAGGCATTCCCTCTCGCGAAGGAATTCCCACTCCGGGGCCGCCGAGGCCAGCCGCCCGTGCGGGTCGGCTCCCGCCAGTTCCTTGAGCCGCTCGAAGCGGGAGCGCGTGTTGTGGAAGTTCGGGATCGTTTCGTGGAGGCGCGGGCCGCCCAGCCCGGCGACAAGATTTTGAAATTCCCCGAACGCCCGTGCCGCTTCATAGGCCTGCCGCGTGTTCTGGATGATGTCGTAGGTCCGGGCGTTTTCAATAAAGGGATAGCAGCGCCAATAACCCCCCTCCTCGTCTTTGTGGAAAGGTCTCCCGTCGGTTGCCGGAATCACGCTCAGCGTCCGCCGCGACGTGTCCGGCACGCCGACTCTGATCAACTGCCTCCGGGCCTCGCCGGTCACTCGGAGAATATTATCCATCACCGCTTCCGGATCCTTGAAAATCCGGCCGTTGATGCGCTGGAAAATATATCGCACCCGCGTCCCCGACTGGCTGAACGCCGCAACCAAAGTGTCGTTGATGTGCCCGTTGCCGTAGGGACGGCTTTCCAAATACGAGCCGTGGATTCGGAAATTCCGGAAAACGGTTGAGAGATTTGCGTTCATCTTAGAAACGGCAGTTGCACCACGAAGAAGCACACGAAGAAAAAAAGTTGGCAATCATGGATTTGTGTTGGCGTTTGGCTCTGGCGAGGCGTGTTCACCCATCGGGTGAGCGCGAGAAATAGCAATGAATGTGCGATGTCGCAATCAAGATTGATGCCAAGATTGACGCCGGGAGGATTTTAGCCTCCGATGCGCGTTGATGAAATTTGCCATTTACCAGGTGCTCCATGTGGCCGCGATGGTCCTGATGACCGGGTTCCTGTTCCAGGCGTTCGCCAATCCCGACCCGAAGAACAAGAAAAAGAGCGGC
Source organism: Verrucomicrobiia bacterium (assembly GCA_037128135.1). GTDB lineage: Bacteria > Verrucomicrobiota > Verrucomicrobiia > Chthoniobacterales > Terrimicrobiaceae > QYQL01. Next base: position 21,845 of record JBAXXD010000043.1, on the reverse strand, counting down.
ATCCTCATCGGCAGCCTGGCGCTGCTCATGTTGATCGGCGGATTCGGGTTGGTGGCCATTCTGCATGTGGGGTTTCCGTGGTGGGTCATCGTGAAGGCGGTTTGCTGGGTCGGGTTGGTGGCCATCAGCGGCCTCGGCTATCGGAAACCCGAGCGCATCCCGTTGCTCACGGGCGTGGCGATCGCCCTGATCCTGATCGCCATCACGACAGTTTATTTCGGGCGCGCGATATCCGGTTGAGCGGGTGCTGGCTGTGGGAAGCGGGAATCAGCAACATGGGGGAGTTCCCGCTACTTCAAGCGCGGATCGTAGCCGAAACGGGAAGGCCTTCTCACCCAAGCCAGGCGGAACGAGTGGTGGAGCGGGTTGATGAGTGCGTTCATTTCGACGGGGACGATAGCGCTGGGCACGAGCAGTGCCACGCTGCGTTGCTCCCGTGCCCACAGGTCGCCGGTTTCGCGGCTCACGGCTCACGGCTCCTGCCGGTTCCGAATTCCAACCGACAGGCGGGGAGGAAGGTGCCTCGATCAGACCATCCGGAATTTCTATTGTGAAAAGCCATCGCTCCTTCAACTGTCGCGGCGTGCGCATGTGGGTCAACGTCTCCAAGCAGGCCAGCGCGACGAAACTCGACGCATAAACCATGCGGGTTCCCAGATGGAGAGAAAAAATCTGGAGGCGAGGGGAGTCGAACCCCTGTCCTTCAAGCGATCACTGCAGCCGTCTACATGCTTAGGCGGTCTTTGATCTCGGGGCGAAGCTGCGAACCGTCACGCCACCCGCCCCAGAGCGGCCACGAAATCGATTCATTTTCCACCGCGGCCACCCCGCCGGAAAATTAGCCTGCTGTCGTCGCATCCCGGAGTAGCAGGCGTTCGCCGGGACACGTCACGGCTACTTAGGCCGCGAGAGCGAGATCTTCGTAATCTGCATTTAGTTTTTTTGATCCGATTTTTTACGAGGCCAACGAATCATCCTCGGCATGCGAACCGCGTTTCACACTTCAAGTCGAAACCAGTACGCCCCCAACTGAAGGAACCCTACACGGGATTCCGGAACAATCAACCTCCGCCTGAAAGATTTTTCCTGTGGCGTGTCATGGCTCTCGCCGTGCCGCGCTGTCTGCCGGGATCGGCGCGGGCTCCGCGCAAACGGGAAAGGCGGGCAACTTTCGCGTTATGCGCGCACGCCGGTTTTTTTCGTTTGCGGCGGCGGGGAATCCGGTGGATAATTCTCTTGTTTCATCCACGCATGACTTTCATCCGCATTCCGGCTCTTGTTCTGGTCGGCTTCCTTTTGGGAGCGGCGGGTGCGCGCGGTGTCAATTCCCCGGAATTCGAGAACTACGCGATGCTTCTGCGGCAGAATGAGATCCTGAAAGTGGAGCCCCAGGTGGTCGCCCCGACAAATTTTCGGGCGGGATTCAACCGTTATCCGTGGAAGCAGCGGATCGTGACGACCATCTTCTGGGTAGGCGAACGCCCGACCGCCAACAATCCAGTCCCGAATTACAAGAGTTCGTGGGATGCCCGATGGGCGGCGAACTACGGCGGCTACGACAACCCGGAACCCGGTGCTCGTAGGAATTTTGTCCCCAAGGGGTTCATTCCCCGCCAGAATCCCTTTTACGTGGCGCTCCCCTACAACGATGTGACCCACGGAACCACGAAGCCCGAGTCCCGCGGGGCCATTCCCTGGTTCAAGCAGGCGTTCGAGCGCCCGGGAAAATCCGTTTGCAAAGGCCGCTGGCTCGCGATCCGCTACGGCGGCCGGATCGCTTACGCGCAGTGGGAGGACTGCGGGCCGTTTCGCACCGACCACTGGCAGTATGTCTTCAAAGACCAGCGCCCGCTCCCGAACCTCAACAAGGGGGCCGGACTGGACATCTCTCCCGCCGTCCGCGACTACCTCGGCATGGGCGGCACGGACGTCACGGACTGGAAATTTGTTGATGCCCGCGATGTGCCGCCGGGCCCGTGGACGAAATACGGGGAAAACAACACGTTTGTTCTGCAGCACCGCGGGGCGGATCTCTTCGTCGCCGATCGCAACAACGCCTACGGCGCCAGGAAATAGCGCTCTCCTCGGCCCGCCGGGTTTCTGTTTGTTTCCAGCAGGGGCGAGCGTCAGGGCTCGAGGGCGACCGGATTTGTCAGGGCGCCGATCTTTTCGATTTCGACCGTCACGACGTCGCCCGGTTTGAGCCAGGTGGGCGGCTTGCGCGCCATGCCGACCCCGCTCGGGGTTCCCGTGAGGATCACCGTGCCCGGGAGAAGCGTCGTGCTGCCGCTGAAAAATTCGATGAGCGCGGGCACGTCGAAGATCATGTCCGAGGTGTTGTCGTCCTGCATCGTGACGCCGTTGAGAACCGTGCGGATCGCGAGTGCGTTCGGGTCGGGGATTTCGTCCGGGGTGACGAGGCACGGTCCCAGCGGGGCAAACGTGTCGAACGTTTTTCCCCGGCACCACTGGCTGCCGCCGAAGCGGATCTGCCAGTCGCGGGCACTCACGTCGTTCGCGCAGGTGTAGCCGGCGACGAACCGCATCGCATCGGCGCGGGAGACATTTTTCGCCGTCCGGCCGATGACGACCGCCAGTTCGCACTCGTAGTCCACTTCCTGGCTGGCGAGCCGGGTGGGGAGGAGGATCGGATCTCCGGGATTTTGCAGAGCCGAAGGGGCCTTCATGAAAAGGATCGGGTATTGCGGCAGGCGGGCACCGGTCTCCTGCGCGTGCTTCCGGTAGTTGAGGCCGGTGCAGAAGATCGCGGGCGGTGCCACCGGAGCGAGCACCTTCGCCACATCCGCCGCCCGCCCGGTTCCGGAGAACCCGCTTTCGAGGTTCCCGGAAAGTTTTTCCGCCGAGCCATCCGGCAGGAGGCGTGCGAAGCCGATGTTCCCCTCGCGGTCCAGATGGCGTTGGATTTTCATGGTTGTTCAGAATTTCGGGGCCCGCACCGTCCCGGCCTCGAGGTCATCCCGCCGCCGTTGAACGATCCGGTCGGCAATCTCGTGGATCATCTCCTCGAGGAGAAGCCGGAGATGGCTGCCGCGGCGGTAATCCGATGGGGCGATGTTCTTCACCCGGTCGGCATGCGTGCAGAGCTGGTAGCATTTTTTGAAGCTCGCCCGGGTCGGGTCATCGGAATTGTAAACCGCGATCGCCTGTCCGCCGTTTTTGCGCATCACCGTAAAGCAAGGCACGTCGGTCGGGCCGTCGCCGACGTAAATCATGTTCTGAAACGGGATCGGGCGGAGGTCGGCGGACATGTGGTCGTTCACGTCCTCGTCCATCTCGAGCATCCCCTTGTTGATCCGGAAAAGAAACTGCGTCTTCTGCGTGTGGCTGATCGCGCGCTTGGGAAACGTGATCCGGTCGCTTTCATCGACTGCGAATTCGCAGCCGAAAATCCTCCGGACAAACGGCGCGAGCCGGCAGCCCTCGAGCATCGCTTTCAGGCCGGAGGAGACGATGTAGTGCTCGACGTTGATCCCGTGCGCTTCCTGCTCGGCCGTCAGAAGCCCCGACTGGAACTCCTCGAACATCTCCGGCAGCCCCTTGTAAAAAGTCAGCTGTCCCCCGAGCTCCCGCAACTTTGCATTCGTCGGGCGATCCATCTCCAGGCAGTCGAGCAGCACCTTCATGTAGGCCAGTTCGCTGTCGAACCCCTGCGCCTTCACCAGCTCCGCGCACCGCTGCCAGAAATTGGCCGGGTTGATCCCGTAGGCCGGGAAGAGCGCCTCGTCCTGCATGTAGGTCGGAGAAAGCGTCTGGTCGTAATCGTAGATGATCGCAATCGAGTTCTGCGGCATGGCCATCCCACATCGCTGCACCGATCCGACCCGTCTGGCGATCAAAAAACGCCGACCTTTCTCCGATTGGCCGGCAACGAAGCGATCTGACCGGCCTGCTGCTGGCTCCGCCACGATGCTTCAAATTTTTCCGCGTGGATTGAAAACGAAAGCGCCACGAATACAGGCGCTCCCAAAATCTTCAAAGGGACTGAGACCAACTCTGTAAAATAAATGGACTCAGAACATCGGCAAGATGCCCATGCTACGGGGTTGGTCGAGGGACGCGCTGCCGGCTTACTCGGTGATTTCTTTGACTTTGCGGTCGTAGTCATCCTTGTTGATCAGGCCCTGGTCCAGGAGCTGTTTGACCTGGTTGATGCGTTCGGCCATGCCGGGTTTTCCTGCGGTTTCCGGTGCGGTGGGTTTGGGGGTGGGCACCGCGCTTTGCGACTGGAACAGCGTCTGGATTTCGTTTGCGGAGAGGGCGCGGTTGTAGATGCGGATGTCGTCGAGGAACCCTCGGACGAACATGGCGCCCGATGCGCAGCCGATGGCATGGGGTCCGGTTGTCGGAGGAATTTCATCCGCCCAGTTGACGGCGGAAATCTCGGCGCCGTTGACATGGAACGCCACGCGGTCGCTGCGGCGCGAGACGGCAATTTGATACCACTGGAACGGGCGCATGGCCACATAGGCGGAACTCAGCGTGGCCGGCTTCTCCCCGTTCACTTGCAATTGGAGCTTGCTGTCGGCGAGCTGGAAAATCCATTGACTGTTGGAGCCCAGAACCCCGTCGCCAGCCAGGAAGGCCTGTTTGTTGGAAACGGCGGTGAACTTGGCCCAGAGCGCGATGGTGAAGTCTCCGTTTCCGGGCGCCCATGCGGAGCTGTTTTTCACGGAGACGTAGGAAGTCGATCCGTTGAGGAGGAAGGCCTTCCCGCTGAGGCCCGGTCCCATGGCCGCGCCGTCCACCAAGATGCCGTCGCTCAGCCCCACGGAATCCCGCGCGTCGCCTTCCGCTCTCCACCATGCCGACAGACCCAGCGTGGTGGCCGCATCGGCGGGAGAGGAATCCCCGGACAGCCGCTTGCAAACAAGCATGTTGGATTTTGCGGATTTGTCGTCCGGCCGCAGGGCGAGGACGCGCCGGTATTCGGCGATGGCCTCGGAATACTTCCGTGTGGATTGGAGCGCCTCCGCGCAGAGGAGGTGGTAGTCGGGGTTCGCGACATCCAGATCCAGGGCGAATCCGATCTGCTCGATGGCATCGGAAAATTCCCCTTCCTCCAGCCGCAATTTTGCGAGCGAGTAAAATGCCGGCGCGGTTTTTTTCAGATCGGCCATGGCCTTTTCGGCGCGCCCGCTTTCTCCCTCGGCCCGGGTGCGCTCGGTTTCCGCCGTCGAATGTGCCTGATTGGCGAGGTTGCGCTGGGTTTCCGCCGTCGAGTGTTCCTGATCCGCGCGGGAGCGCTCGGTTTTGACATCGGCCAGCGCTTTCTCCGCCCGGTTGCGCTGGGATTCGGCATCAGCCAGCGCGGTCTGCGCGCGATTGCGCTCGGTCTCGGCTTCGGCCTGCGCCTTCTCGGCCGCTGCCTGGGCACCCTGGGCGCGGTTGCGTTCGGCCACGGCGAGGTTGCGCTCGTGGAACACGCGCAGGGTGAACGCGGTGGAGAGGCCGACGAGCAGGATGAGGCTCGCGCAGACAGCGACAGAGACGGCCTTGTGGCGTTTGACAAACAGGAGGAGGTGCTTTGCCAGCCCGGCCTTTTCCGCTTTTGTGGCAAAGCCGTTCTGGTAGGCGGTGAGATCGGCCTGGAGCGCCTCGACCTTCCGGTAGCGCGCGGCCGGATCGAACGCCATCGCCTTGCGGACGACGGCGTCAAGCGATTCCGGCACATGGCCGCCGGGAAGATGTGGCGGGCGCCTGGCGAGGCCCGCCACAGTTTTCAAGAGCGGGATGGTCTCACCCCGGCCGACTTTTTCCACGACATCCATGGGATCCTCCCCCTGAATCGGCGGCCGCAGGGCAAGGATCTGATAAAGGATCGCGCCCAGCGCATAGATGTCGGTGCGCGAATCGATCCCGGCGGATTCGCCGCGCGCCTGCTCGGGCGACATGTATTGCGGCGTGCCCATCACTTTTCCATCCATCGTGACCAGAGGAGAAAGGGGAGACGTAGCGATCTTTTCCGCCAGCAGGTCTTCGCCCCCGGTTTTGGCCAACCCCCAATCCATGACGAGCACTTCGCCGTAATCGCCCAGCATGAGATTGGCCGGCTTCAGGTCGCGATGGATCACCCCCTTGCTATGAGCGAAGGCCAGCGCGTCGCACACCTTTTGAAAAACGGTGAGCAGCGTGGCGAGCGGGTATTTGGCGAGGGCCGCCTTGTCACTCTCGGCCAGTTTTTCCAGCACATCGCGCAGGGTGACGCCCCGGACAAACTTCATGGTGTAAAAAACCTGGTCGTTCTCATCCACGCTCAACTCGTGGACGGGGACGATATTCGGGTGTTCGAGCTGCGCGGTGACCTTCGCCTCGGCCACGAACCGCATCACGTCGCCGGGGGAACCCGATTCCAGCATCACCTTCATCGCGACCGTGCGTCCGGTCGCCTCCTCCCTCGCCTCGAGGATGGCTCCCATGCCCCCCTGGGCCACCACGTCGCCGATGTCGTATTTTTTGTCGCGCAGGAAATGTTCGGGAAGCACTTCACGCACAAAGGCGGACTGCGGCGGCAGGGAATCGGAGTTGTCCCTGAGGCGGCGCAGCTCGATCGTCGCGAGACCGATTTCGATCTTCTGGTTCGGCCAGAGCCGGGTGATTCCGGTGACAGACTTCCCGCCCACGAGCGTGCCGTTGCTGCTCCCCAGGTCTTCGATCAGCGCATGGTCGTAATTTACGGTCAGCCGCGCGTGCTGGCGCGAGACCGCTTCGACCCCGACCGGCACATCGCAGTCCGGCGCGCTCCCGATGACGTATTCGCCAGGTGCCACGGTCTGCCGGACGATTTCCACGCCGCCGTGGGTGACGACGATTTCTGTTTGGGGAACGATCATAGGCTCGTTGGGCCGATCGTAGGGAACCGGGGCCGGCAGTCAATCCCGAGGGATCGGGCGCGGCCCGTTATTTCCTGCGTTTGGAGCCGAAGCGCATGCCCTTGTGGGTGCGGACGCCCTTGGCGGATTTGAGGGCGGCGGCGGCTTCGGCCTCGTTGAAAATCGCGGTATAGACGTAAGGGAAGTTGTCGAGTTTGAGGCGGGGGACCGACTGGCCGATGAAGCGTTCGATGTCCTTGATGTGGGGGAGTTCTTCGGCGGTCATGATCGTGAACGCATCGCCGACGTTCTGGGCGCGGCCGGTGCGTCCGATCCGGTGGACGTAGTCCTCCGGGTGCTGGGGCACGTCGTAATTCACGACGTGGCTGACGCCGGCGATATCGATCCCGCGCGCGGCGATGTCGGTGGCGACCATCACCTCGTAGCGTCCGGCCTTGAACCCCTCGAGCGCCTCGACGCGCTCGGTCTGGGTGCGGTTCGAGTGCAGGGCAACCACGGAATGGTTGTTCTTTTTCAGCTCGCGCGAGATCCGGTCGGCACCGTCTTTGGTCCGCGAGAAAATCAGGACGCTGTCGAAATTCGTGCGGGCGAGGAGCGCGAGGAGGAGCTCGAATTTCTGGGCGACGGCGACCGGGTAGAGCGCGTGGTTGACGGTCTCGGCCGGCGAATGGTACGAGCCGATCTCGATTTTTTCCGGATCTTTGAGGCACCACGAGGCGAGGCGTCCGATCTCCTCCGGGATGGTGGCGGAAAAGAGCAGCGTCTGGCGGGCTTTCGGGCACTGTTCGACGATGCGGCGGACATCGGGAAGGAACCCCATGTCGAGCATGCGGTCCACCTCGTCGAGGATCAAAAACTCGAGGCCGGTGAGATCCACCGCGCCCTGCTGCATGTGGTCGAGGAGGCGTCCGGGCGTGGCGACCACGACATCCACTTTCCGGGCGAGATCTTCTTTTTGTTTGCCGTAGCCGACGCCGCCGTGGATGAGCGTGACCTCGGTGTGCATGAACCGCATGTAGTCGCGGAAAGCGGTCTCGACCTGCATCGCGAGCTCGCGGGTCGGCTCGAGGACGAGGCAGCGGATCCTCGACTCATGATGGTCGAGCTTGCAGAGCACGGGCAGCGCGAAGGCCGCGGTTTTGCCGGTGCCGGTCTGCGCGGAGGCAATCAGGTCGCGGCCGGAAAGGATGACCGGGATCGCGCGGAGCTGGATCGGGGTCGGTTCGGAATACCCCATCCGCTGGGCACCGTGCAGCACGGTCTCGGAGAGGCCAAGGTTTTGAAATGACATGTGCCTTTCATTTGTATCAGCTTTCAGATTTGAAACCAGCCTTTTACCTCGAACGGCTGAAATGAGGCAGCCGCGCCCACCCGCGCGCCGATGCGGAACCTCTCGATCCAGACCGGTTGCCCGTCCAGCATCCCGTTGCCTGCGTCCGCTGCCCGCGCCCGCTCGAGGCCGCCCGCAAGCCCGCTCCCCGCGAGTTTCAACATCGCCTCTTTTGCCGTCCAGTGGCTGAGAAAATCGTCTTCCCCGGAAATGCGCGCGGACTCATCGGGAGGGAAAAACCGTCGTGCGATCTCCGCGAAATCGCGGCACCGTCCGGGCGATTCGATGTCGATCCCGACCGGATCCGCGGAAAATACGGCCACGACCTCCCCGCCCGAATGGCTCAGGTTGAAATGGATCGCCGCGTTTTCGAAGAACGGCTTCCCCGACGGGGTTTGAGAAATCGCAAGATCCTGGGGAGCGAGCCCTGTGTAGATCGCGGCCGCCCGGCGGATGCCGGATCGTCCGACGAGGAATGCGGATCGCGCGGGTTCGGATTGGAATTTGTCGGCGTGTTCGCGCTCGGCATCCGAGAGCAGGTCGCTGTCGGCCGAAACGAATCTCCAAATGTGAACCGGGCCGGACACAAGCCACGCCGGTGGAGCCGCAAACGCGGGCTCCGGCAGGTCGGTTTCTTTTCTCACATGCCCATGATCTCGTAGCCGCCGTCCACGTAGAGCACCTGGCCGGTGATGCCGGAGGCGCCGTCGCTGGCGAGGAAGACGCCGGTGTGGCCGAGTTCGTCCGTCGTGCAACTGCGCTGGAGCGGCGCGCGCTCCTCGTAGTGTTTGATCATGGAGCTGAACCCCGAGATCCCGCGGGCCGCGAGCGTCTGCACGGGGCCGGCGCTGATGCAGTTGACGCGGATCTTTTGGGGGCCGAGGTCGTGGGCGAGGTAGCGGGTCGAGGCTTCGAGCGAGGCCTTGGCGACGCCCATGACATTGTAGTGGGGGACGACTTTGACCGCGCCGTAATACGACATGGCGACGATGCTGCCGCCGCCGGTCATGAGGGGAACCGCCGCGCGGGAAAGCGCCACCAGCGAGTAGGCGCTGATGTCATGCGCGATCCGGAACGCCTCGCGCGAGGTGTTGAGGAAGCGGCCTTCGAGCGCCTCCTTCGGCGCGAAGGCGACCGCGTGAAGAAGCAGATCGAGCTTCGGGGTGTGCCTGGCGACCTCCTGGAAAAACGCCGCGATCTCGTCGTCTTTGGAAACATCGCACGGGTGGAGAACCGTGTCCGGGCCGAACTCGGCCACGAGATCCTCGACGTTTTCTTTGAGGCGTTCGCCCTGGTAGTTGAAGATCAGCTTCGCGCCCGCCTGATGCCACGCTTTCGCGATCGCCCACGCAATGCTGCGCTTGTTTGCGACGCCGAAAACGACGCCCGTCTTGCCGGTGAGGATGCTCATGGCTTTGAGAAAAGCCTGCACCGCCTCGCCTTGTCACGCTCCTTTTCTGCGCATCAATCGCAGAACCTCCAGCAGGGGGTGCAACTGTCCCGGAAATCGGCGCAACCGGGCGTCAGAAATGGCGGAAATCAGACTTGAAACCCGATCGAGGACTCCGCACTCTCAAGTTGTGAATACGCTTAATTTAAAAGAGTATGGCAACAAAGCTCTGGGCTGCTGGACTGGCAAAAACATCGGCGGGACTTTGGGCGCCCCCTTCGAGAGCAAGAAGGACATGCAGGATGTCACGTTCTACACGCAGGACTTGTTCGGAAAACCAGAGCCGAACGACGACCTGGATCTCCAACTGGTGTGGCTGCAGGCACTGGAAGATCGCGGGGCGAAGGCGCTAAATGAGCGGATTCTGGCCCAATACTGGGTCAGCTACATCACTGCGCCATGGGCCGAGTATGGGGTCTGCAAAGCCAACATCAGGGCCGGCCTGCTGCCTCCTTTGTCAGGCTCCTGCAACAACGCCAAGTGGAAGAACAGCAACGGGGCTTGGATCCGCTCGGAAATCTGGGCGTGCCTCTTTCCCGGCAACCCCGACCTGGCCATCCGCTACTCCTACATGGACTCCTGCGTTGACCACTCAGGAGAGGGGATTTACGCATCGATGTTCGTCGCCGCCCTGGAGTCGGCGGCCTTCGTGGTTGACGACCTCGACACGCTGATCAAAATCGGCTTGAGCAAAATCCCGGAGGACTGCCGCGTGGCGCGCAGCGTGAAGATCGTGTGCGATCACTTTGCCCGTGGAGAGGACTATAAGGCCGCCAGGGCGGCGGTGGTCGAGGACAGCAAGGACCTGGGGTGGTTCCAGGCTCCCGGCAATGTCGCTTTCGTAATCATCGGGCTTCTTTACGGGCGGGGCGATTTCGGCCAGGCGGTATGCCTCGCCACAAATTGCGGGGACGACACCGATTGCACGGCCGCTACTGCGGGAGCCATCATGGGGATACTGTTGGGGCGCTCGGGGATTCCGGAGAAATGGACTCAGCCCATTGGCGAGACGATCCAGACCATTGCCATCAACGCTGTGCCGGTCAAGACCCCGAAGACCCTGAGCGAATTGACCAACCGCGTGGCCACGGCCGCCATGGCCGCCCAGGCCTTCAATCCTGATCCGCTGATTGTGCGCCTCGGCGATGGCCCCACCCATGTTGATGACGGGACTATCAAGGCGCTCAGCGACGGAGAGGTGGCCAAAGGATATTGGGCGAAGTCGCCCTATGAACTGACTTTTGACCTGCCCTACATGGCGTTCAGCCTAATTTATGAAAATGGCCCTGAGATTGTCGAAGGCGAGGCGAAAAAGCTCAGCCTGATAGCCCGGCACCCTCTCCATCCCGAGGGCATGCTCACCCTTGACTGGGATTTGCCCGATGGCTGGCAGATGTCGCCGTGCCGCCAGCAGCAACTGTATAACTATCGCGATCTCAACCTGAAGCTTGAGATCACGTTGACCCCTGGCAAGGTGGATAGTGCCATGGTCTATCTTCCGCTGACCATCAGGCTCATGGGACGCGGCTATCCGATCACGGTGAATGTCCCGTTCCAGTGCAAGGGCGCGACGGGGTTCTGGGAGAATTACCAGTGGTCCGAGGAATGTTTCGAGCGGATGCGTTTCGAGCAGCTTCGGGAACTGGTTAAAGTCGTTTAGCCGCGCCCAGAGAGAATGGGGCGATGCTGCGCTTGTTTGCGACGCCGAAAACGACGCCCGTCTGGCCGGTGAGGATGCTCATGGCTTTGAGAAAAGCCTGCACCGCCTCGCCTTGTCACGCTCCTTTTCTGCGCATCACCCGCAGAACCTCGCGGCCTTCGCGGCCTTCGAAAGTCGGGATGGTGGTCTTTTCTTGGAGAAGCAGGAAGCCAGGTCCGAAAAGGGCGTCTGCTTCTTCCATCGAACATCCGAAGGGCGGGGCGTCATCTCCGCCATGCGACGGATTTCGGTAAAAGATTGCCAGAAACAAACCGCCCGGCTTGAGAAGCCGGGAAACCGTACAGGCGTAGTCCGCCCGCCGGGCTCGCGGGATCGCACAGAAGCAGGTGTGCTCGAAAAGCGCGTCGAATGATTTTGCGGGAAACGCCGTGCCCGAAAGGAAATCCGCGGTGATATAGGTTTCCTTTCCGACCGGGGGAAACTTTTCCGCGCGATTCTTCGCGGACGGGGCAAGGTCGAGTCCGATGACATTTGCCAGCGGGTGGGCCGCGAGCGCCCGGACGTCGTGCCCCGATCCGCATCCTGGCACGAGAATTTCTCCGGTCAGGCGGTTTTCAGAAAGCCATGCGACGAGCGCGGGATGCGCGCGGCCTTTGTCCCACGGGGTTTCGTTGGACTGGTAGGCGGCTTCCCAGTCGCGCGTGACGGGTTCAGCGGAAACCGGGGCTGTTTCAAAATGATCTGCGGGATTCACGATGGCGAAGAGAGCGGTCCCGCATCTTATTGGAGGAGTGCCCGTGCTTGCGCGAGGGCGTCCGCCAGCTTGGAAGGATCCTTTCCTCCGCCGCGGGCGGCATCCGGTTTCCCGCCGCCTTTTCCGCCGACGATCGGCGCGGCCGCCTGGATGAGCTTTCCGGCCTGGACGCGCGAGGTGAACTCGGGCGAGACGGAAGCGACCAGAGCGACCGTGTTGTTGGCCGTTCCCGCGAGCAGGCACACGCCGGAAAAATTTCCCTTGAGCGCATCGGCGACGGATTGGAGGAAATCTCCGTCAACCGCCCCGAGATCGACGGCGAGGAACGGGATCCCTGCGATCGTTTCGGCGCGCCCGGCGAGATCCTTCGCCCGCGCGGCCGCCTCGCGGGCACGGGCGGCCTTGAGGGATTTCTCCAGTTCTTTGTGGTGGGCGAGGAGTGTCTCGATTTTCTTTTCGATTTCTGCGGCCGGGCTGTTGAGTTGTGCGGCGATCGCGACGAGCCGACCGGCGTCCCGCTCGGCCTGCGCGCTGGCTTCCAGGCCGGCGACCGCCTCGATGCGGCGCACGCCGGCTGCGATGGCGGCCTCGCCAAGGATGCGGAAGAGCCCGATCTCGCCCGTCGCCCTGGCGTGTGTTCCCGCGCAGAGCTCCATCGAATATCCGTCGAGCGAGCCGGCCGTCCCGCCGATCTGCACCACGCGCACGGACTCGCCGTATTTGTCGCCGAAGAACTGCATGATGCCAGCGTGTCCGCGCACATCGGCATAGGGCATTTCGACCCACGAGACGCCGGCATTTTCGACGATGCGCCCGTTCACGAGGCGCTCGATGTCGCGCACCTGGGCTGGCGTGAGAGCGGAGCTGTTGAAATCAAATGTCAGCTTGTCGGGGCCGACGAACGATCCCTTCTGGGTGGCCTCGTGCGAGACGACCTCGTGCAGCGCCCAGTGCAGAAGATGCGTGACCGTGTGGTGGCGCTGGATGGCCGCGCGCCGCGCGGGATCGACATTCAGCGTGACCAGCGCCCCCACCTCCGGAGCGTCGTCCGCATCGAGGAGGTGCAGCCATGTGTGGCCGGTCTTCTGCGTGTTGGAAATCCGCCAGAAGTCGGCGCCGTGCGCGATCTCGCCGGTGTCCCCGACCTGCCCGCCCATCTCCGCATAAGCCGCGCTCGCATCAAGCACCACGGCCGTTTTGTCCTTGAGTCTCACGACTTCGAGAACTTTCGCCGGAGTCGAGAGCGCATCGTAGCCCACGAACTTTGTCGCCTCCTTCGTCTCGACTTCAGAGAGCTCGATGACCTGGCGCTTCTGAGCCGCCCGCGCCCGCGCCCGCTGTTCTTCCATCAGCTTTTCAAAGCCCGCGACATCGACCGACAACCCCCGCTCGCGGGCCATGAGCTGGGTCAAATCCAGCGGAAACCCCTGCTCATCGTAAAGGCGGAAAGCAAACGCCCCGGGTAGGGTGGGCGTCCCGCCCGCCGGTGCAGGCATCTTGCCTGAACCCTTGGCAGGGACTCTGCGGGACGCGGAGTCCGGCGGGCAGGATGCCCACCCTACCCGGGCGGAACCGTCGTCCGGCGTCCAAACCCAGGGGTAATCTGTTGCCCCGTCAGCCAAACCAGCTTGCCAAGGATTTTCGGTGATGTAGCGGAATTTTTCTTCCAGATCGCGATCGCCGCGCACATACCGGTCGAACCTCTCCTGCTCCCACACGCTGCCTACCGTTCCCTCGCGCTTATTGATCGCTTTTGCGGTGAATGACTTGATGGAGTGCATCAGCTCGCCGAGCGACCAGAAAACGGATTCCCCCCGTTCATCCTGCTCCTTGATCCACGGCTGAATCAGCAGATGGACATGATCTGGCATCACGCATGCGCCAAAGAGTTCATAGCGCGAATCGTGAAAATGGAGCAGTGCGTCGAGAACGATTGAACGAGCGTCAGGGGACAGGACGCGGCGATTGATTGTCGTAAAGGTAATGGCGTAGATCGTCCAAGGTTTCTCGAAATGTGGAAGGCGACGGCGACGGGTGTATGTGGCCCCGATCTCTGTTGGTTCGGACAGGATGTCCGAACCGGCGGGCGGGACGCCCACCCTACCCGAGATGCCGGTGGCTTCGGCCTCGAAGAGGGCGATGCCCTTGTCGAGGGTCTTGTTGAATGACTCCTCCTCGCGCTGGAGCACCTCACCGACATGCTTCTGCTTTTTGCGGATCTCGGGAAAAACATCGCCCATTGTCCGGGCCAGCACTCCCACGAGCTTGTAGAAGAACGGCTCGTGGAACCCGAGCGTGCGGCCGTAGCGGACCGCCCGCCGGAGGATTCGGCGCAGGACGTAGTTGCGGTCGGTATTGCCCGGCTGGATACCGTCGGCGATGGCGAAGGAAAGCGTGCGGATGTGGTCGGCGATGACGCGGAACGCGACGTCGGTTTTCTCCTGTTCGCTTTCGGGAATGATCTGCCCGTGGGCGTTCGGCTGCGGAAGCGTGCTCGCGTATTTTTTTCCGCTCAGCGCCTCGATCTCGTCGAAGATCGGGCGAAAGATATCGGTCTCGTAGTTCGAGATTTTCGCGTTGGCAAAATCCGTAAATCCTTTTGTGCCCTGGATGATCGAGCACACGCGTTCGAATCCCATGCCGGTATCCACATGCTTTGCGGGCAGCGGGGAGAATGTGCCGCCGGGGTTCGCGTTGAACTGGATGAACACGAGGTTCCAGATCTCGATGCACTCGGCGGTGCCCCTGTTGACGAGGGCCCCGCGCGTGTCCCCCGCCGGGGTCAGATCGACGTGCAGCTCGCTGCAGGGCCCGCAGGGACCGGTCTCGCCCATCATCCAAAAATTGTCCTTCTTGTTCCCGTTGACGATGTGCACCGCGGGGTCGAGCCCGGCCGAGCGGAATTTTTCCGCCCAGAGTTCCCAGGCCTCGCCGTCGCGCTCGGCGGGATCCCCGGGGTCGGGGCTGTAGATCGTGGCATAGAGGCGCTGCGGGGGGAATTTCCATTGCCCGACGATCAGCTCCCATGCCCAGGAGATCGCCTCGGCCTTGAAGTAGTCGCCGAACGACCAGTTCCCGAGCATCTCGAAAAACGTGTGATGATACGTGTCGAGCCCGACGTCGTCGAGGTCGTTGTGTTTTCCGCCGGCTCGGATGCACTTCTGGGTGTCCGCCGCCCGCGTGTCCGACCCCGGCACCGCGCCGGCCCAGCGCGAGACATCCGGCACCCGCTGGGCCAGAAATATCGGCACGAACTGGTTCATCCCCGCGTTCGTGAAAAGGAGGTTCGGCGAGTCCGGCATGAGGCTCGAGGAGGGCACGAGCGAGTGCGACTTCCCGCGGAAGAAATCGAGGAACGACTGGCGGATCTGTGCGGACGTCATGGGTGAAAAACCGGGCTGGGCGCGGTCGTGCGGCTCAGCCCTCGTGGGCGAGGCAGGCGGAGGTGAAGCCCTTGAAAAGCGGGTGGGGGGCGTTCGGTTTCGACTGGAATTCCGGATGGTATTGGCAGGCGATGAACCACGGGTGGTTTGAGAGCTCGATGAGCTCGACGAGGTCGCCCTCCGGCGAGGTGCCCGCGATGACGAACCCGCGGCTTTCCATCGTTTCGCGGTAGGCCATGTTGAACTCATACCGGTGGCGGTGGCGTTCCAGGATTTCGGTGCGTCCGTAAACCTGGTGGGCGAGGCTGCTCTTGGCGAGGACGGTCGGGCAGGTGCCGAGACGCATCGAAGCGCCCTTCTCCGTGACGTCCTTCTGCTCGTCGAGGATGCAGATGACCGGGTGCGGGGTGGCGGGATCGAATTCCGTGCTGTTCGCTCTCTCGAGCCCGCAGACGTGGCGCGCGAATTCAATCGTCGCGACCTGCATGCCCAGGCAGAGGCCGAGGAACGGCGTGCGCGACTCGCGCGAATACCGGGCGGCAGCGATCTTTCCCTCGACACCCCGATCCCCAAACCCACCGGGAACCAAAACCCCAGCAACACCGCGCAAAAATTTTTCGGCCCCCTCGTTTTCGATGTCCTCGGCGTCCACGAGCACGAGGTCGATCCCGCAATCGTGCGAGGCGCCGGCATGGGTGAGCGATTCGTAGATGCTCTTGTAGGCATCCTGGAGCTCGATGTATTTTCCGACGATCGCGATGCGCACCCGCTTCTTCGGCGAGATCACCCGCTGGACGTATTTCTTCCAGTCGGTCATGTCCGGCTGCGGGGTTTCGAGGTGGAGGATCTTGCAGATAAACGTGTCCAGCCCCTCGGCCTGGAAGTTCAGGGGCGCCTCGTAGATCGTGTGCTCGACATCGCCCGCCTCGATGACCGCCTCCAGCGGGACGTTGCAGTAGAGCGAGAGCTTCTCGCGGACGTCCTTGCCGAGCGGCTTCTCGGTGCGGCAGATCAGCACCTGGGGCTGGAGGCCGATCTCGCGCAGTTTCGCGACGCTCTGCTGGGTCGGTTTCGTCTTGAGTTCGCCGGCCGCCTTGATGAACGGAACCAGCGTCACGTGCATGATGATCGCGTTCTCCGAGCCGACCTCGAGGAGGAACTGGCGGATCGCCTCGAGGAACGGGAGCCCCTCGATGTCGCCGGTCGTCCCGCCGATCTCCGTGATCACGATGTCGCCCCCGGAGTTTTGCCCGAGGTCGCGGATCCGCCCTTTGATCTCGTCGGTGATGTGCGGGATCACCTGCACGGTTTTGCCGAGGTAGTCTCCGCGGCGCTCCTTGGCGAGGACGGTCTCATAGACCTGCCCGCTGGTGAGGTTGTTCGCGCGGGTCAGCACGCAATTGGTGAACCGCTCGTAATGCCCGAGGTCGAGATCCGTCTCCGCGCCGTCGGCCAGCACATAGACTTCGCCGTGCTGAAACGGGTTCATCGTCCCCGGATCCACGTTGAGATAAGGGTCAAGTTTTTGCAGGACAACTTTCAGCCCGCGCCTTTCGAGCAGCGTTCCGAGCGATGCCGCCGCAAGGCCTTTTCCGAGTGAACTCACCACGCCGCCGGTCACAAAAATATACTTCATGCGGCGGGATACTACGGAGCTCCGCGAGAAAAATCCAGCAGGTTGTCGCGAAGATTCCTCTCGATCGCAAACCGTAGAAGCGGCATCTTGCCGCTTGAGGCTTTCTGGCAAGCGGCAAGATGCCGCTTCTGCAAATTCACCCGGCCAACCACGTAGTCCGGAGGCGGAACGTTCGGGCGCGCGGCTCCGAAAAGATTTTTTGGCTGTTTTTGGCTTGCATCCTCATGGGCAGCGCGTAAGGAAAGGGCTTTCGATGACCGGTGGCCGGGGGAATTTCATCCCTTGGGCCGGGCGTTTTTCTTCCACACGTTTTTTTCCATGTCTTCTCCCGACGGGCCGCCTGATTTATTTTTGAACGACCTCCAGCGTTTGCCGCTGGAGGCGCTGCTGGAGCGTGCGCGGGAGGTCGGGGTCCGGGTGCGCCCGGATTCCACCCGGCACCATCTGATCATGGATCAAGCCCGGCAACAGCTGTCAAAGGGCGGGCGGCTCACCGGGAAAGGCCTGCTGGAGCGGAACGGAGATTCCGGGGTGATCCGCTGGGCCGCGTTCGATTTGAGGCCCGGGCCGGAGGATGTCTTTGTCCTGCCGCATTTGATGCGGAGCGCCGGGCTGCGCGAGGGTCTGATGCTCGAGTTTTCTATCCGGCTGCCGCAGCACCGCGAGCGGGGGCTCGTCGTCGCGGAGCTGATCTCCGTGGAGGGGATTCCGTTCGCGGAGTGGAAGCCCCCGACGGACTTTGAAAAGCTCACCCCGCTGTTCCCGAACCGGCGGATTTTTTTGGAGACCCCGCTGGATCCCGAGCTGTCGGCGCGGGCGGTGGATTTGATCGCGCCGCTCGGGATGGGCCAGCGCGGGCTGATCGCCTCGCCACCGCGGGCGGGGAAGACGCTCATGCTCCAGACGCTCGCCCGCTCGATCCGCAAGAACCATCCGGATGCGGTCCTGATTTTGCTCCTGGTGGACGAGCGCCCGGAGGAGGTGACCGACATGAGGCGGGCGTTGGATTGCGAGATCTACGCCTCGACATTCGACGAGCCGGTGACGCGCCACGTGCAGATCTGCGAGGCCGTCTCCGACCGCTCGCAGCGGCTGGTCGAGCTCGGGCGCGACGTGATCATCCTGCTCGATTCGATCACGCGCATGGCCCGCGCCTACAACAATATCCAGCCGACGAAAGGCCGCACGATGAGCGGCGGCGTGGACGCGAAATCGCTCGCGCGGCCGAGAAGGTTCTTCGGCTCGGCGAGAAACGTCGAGGAGGGCGGGAGCCTCACGATCCTCGGCACCGCGCTCATCGAAACAAAAAGCCGGATGGACGATCTTATCTTCGAGGAGTTCAAGGGGACCGGGAACATGGAGCTCCACCTCGACCGCTCGATCGCCGAGCTGCGGATCTTTCCGGCCATCCATATCGTGCAGTCGGGGACGCGCCGCGAGGAGCTGCTCTTTCACCCCGACGAATACGAGCGCGTCGTGCAGCTCCGCCGGCAGCTCTCCGAGCTTCCCGCCGCCGAGGCGATGGAGGTGCTCGCCTCGAACCTCCTGCACACCCGCTCGAACGCCGAACTCCTCCTCACCGGCCTGCGGGGCGTCTGACGCTTTTTCATGTCCAGAATCCCGACGATCATCCTGGCGGCCGCCTGCCTCGTTGCGGTCTGGGGAGCGTTCCGGCTGGACACGCCGGTGCGCGAGGCGGTCGTCGCCTCGCACGGGAAGGGCTGGAAAAAGTCCTCCGGTTTCCGGTTCTATTCCGCCGTGAGAAAATTCGGCGACTGGCCGCCGCTGATGGGAGCGTGCCTGGCTGCCCTGATCGCCGCCAAGCTACTGAACAAGCGCCGGTGGGCGCGGATCATTGCGGCCGCGATGATCGCCTCGACCCTTTCCGGCATCGTCGCGAACGCCTCGCGCCTGACCACCGGGCGCACGCGGCCCAGGGAGAGCCCGCGCATCGAGCAGGGATTCTACGGGCCGTGGCACGACGGCAAACTCCTCGTCGGCGACCCCGCCTACAACTCGTTCCCGTCCGGACACGCCGCCACCGCCTTCGGCCTGGCGGCCGTCATTCTCTACGCCAGCCCGGCCGCCGGAATTTTTGCCATCGCCGCCGCCGGGCTGGTGGCCTGGTCGAGCATCGCGCTGGGCGCGCACCATCCTTCCGATGTCATCGTGTCCGTGATCCTCTCCATGGCCGTCGCCTGGTTTGTCTGGCGCTGGATGCGCGGACCGGGCGGCGACTGGATCGACAGGAAAGGCTGAAAGGGCCGCAGGTGTCCTCGCGGGCGAATTTTCAGATAAAGAAAGATTTCCGCCCCGCCCGTGCCGGGCGTGTGAGAGCGAGAAATTCCTCCGCTCCCCGACATCTGCTCTGTATGATACCAACTCTGTAAAACAAATGGACTCAGAACATCGGCAAGATGCCGATCGTCGCATTGGCTTCCAGCCAATGATCCACTCCACTCGAAGAGAAGGCATGAGTTTCCGGAGCTCACAGAACCGAAAAATCGGTGACCAGTCACCACACTCCATAGCCCGCCGGGGCCGAGCGAAATGTGCGGGGCTCCACGGGCAGGATGGGGAGTGCGGATGGGTTCGGCAGGATGCCGAACCCTGCACGCTGGAAGCGTGCGCTCCCGCTCGGATTTTCCCTTCGTGTCCTTCGTTTCTTCGTGGGGAATTCCTCTGGTGAATTCCTCGTTAATCCCCACGAAAACCTCTCCCGCCACCACCCGAAAAATTCTGAAAACTTTTCTTTACAGACGATTCGCAACCGAATATTTTTAAGTCCAAAGCACGTATTTTCCCCCTTCAATTTCCACCCCAAAATGCAGCCTCAAACTCTGCTTCTATGAAAAGCAAACCCGCCAGGAAATCCGCCGGAATGCCTGGCGACAATTCCTCTTCTTCTGATCCGAAATTCTTCTCTGATCTTCTCTCGCGTCGCCCATCGCAATCGTCAACTTCCCATCACCCTATGAAACGAAATCTTCTCACATCCATCGCCGTCGCGATCGCCCTTGCCGCTCTGCCATCCGCCCGCGCGGCGACCGATACGTGGATCGGCGCAACCGGCTTGGACTGGGAAACCGGCACGAACTGGTCAACGCTCGCCAAGCCCGGCGCTGCGGACACCGCGCTGTTCAACACGGCCCTCGGGTCGGTCACCAACTCTTCTGCCAACCAGACCGTCGGCAGTATTTCCTTCGACACCTTGGCCGGAACGGCCTCCGGCGCGTTCACGCTCGGCACGGTGGGCGGCAACTCGCTGATCCTGGGAAATACCGGCACGATCCAGATCTTCTCGACCCTCTTGGGCACGGGGAAATCCCTCTCGATCGACTCCCCGATCGTGCTGACCCCGGCCTCCACGACCACGGCGGGTTCCTACACGTTTGCGAACTACAGCATTGCCCCCACCAACACCCTGAACTTCGGTGGCGCGATCTCCGCTTCGCTGACAAGCAACACGGAAACCCTGACCCTGAACGGGACGAACACCGGCTCGAACACGATCAGCGGCGTCATCTCGAACGGGTCGGCGACGACGTTTGCCCTCACCAAGACCGGCACCGGCACATGGATCCTCTCCGGCGCGAACACCTACAACGGCGCGACGACGATCAGCGCCGGCACCTTGAAGCTCGGCAACGCCACCGCCTTGGGCACCGGCACGGCGAGCGTCACATCGGGAGCAGCTCTTGATTTATACGGCACGACGATGACCGGCACCAATGGCCTGACCCTGAACGGCACGGGAGTCAACGGCAGCGGGGCTCTGATGAACAGCAGCGCGACAGCGGGAACCTACGCCGGTCTGATCGCGCTCGGCAGCGCCAGCAGCATCATTGCGGGCAGCGGGAACATCACGCTTTCAAACACCAACACGATCTCCGGAGCCTACGGGCTGACGCTGGGCGGCGCTTATAACGGCAGCATTGCGAGCATCATCGGCACGGGCGCGGGCACGCTGACCAAGCAGGACGGCGGCACATGGACGCTCACCCGTGCGAACACCTACACCGGCGCGACGACGATCAACGTGGGCGTCCTGAACATCCAGAACGCGACCGCGCTCGGCACGATCGCCGCCGGCACCACGGTGGCCGCTGGCGGCGCCCTCCAGATCCAAGGCGGCATCACCGTTGGCGCGGAGGCCCTCACGATCAACGGCGCGGGCATCAACAACGACGGTGCCCTGCGCAACATCAGCGACGCGAACGTCTGGCAGGGCACGGTGACGCTCGCCAGCGCCGCGCGCATCAACTCGGATTCCGGCTCGCTGACGTTCAACACCGCGGCCAACAGCATCACCGGAGCCTTTAACCTCACGCTCGGCGGCGCGGGCAACGGCACCGTGGGCGGCACCATCACCACCGGCGCCGGAACCCTGACCAAGGATGGCGCCGGCACATGGACGCTCTCGGGCGCGAACACCTACACCGGCACGACCTTCGTGAATGGCGGCTTGCTCCAACTCAACGTCGCGGAAATCGCGAACACCAGCGGCCCGTTGGGCAAACAACTGGCGACAGCGGCCAACACCATCGTCCTCCAGGGCGGTGGCTTGCAATTCACAAGCAATAACACCAACGACTACTCCGGCCGCCTGCAGTTGGCGGACGGCTTCACCGGCACCATCGATACGAATGGGCAAAACGTGGCCTTTGCGACTGCCATTGGAGTAGGCACCTTGAAGTCAGGCGCACTGACCAAGGCCGGCACCGGTACCCTGACCCTCACCGGCAACAACACCTACAACGGCAAGACCCTGGTGAGCGCCG
>JBAXXD010000042.1:0-30604 GCA_037128135.1 Verrucomicrobiia bacterium | reverse complement strand
TCGCCGAGCCGTCCGATTTCTCTCGCCTGATCGCGCCTGCGGCGCGCAAAGTCGGGCACCTCGGCGATGCGCCCCCACCAACCAATACGCTCGGGCGTCGTCCGTGGCCGGTGGGGACGGCGTGCCGAGCCGTCCGTCGCTTGATCGAGCGGAGGCGCTTGCCGCACCCAAAAGTCGGGCAACTCACGGGATGTCTGTGAATAGAAAATATTTCACAATAAACCTTGATATGTCTGTCAAATTTACATTCATTTGCTGAGAAATCATCCAAATGAACTTGGCGGATCAACTCAACATCTGGGGCGGCGGGCAGCTGCTGGCATTTTCCGGATTTGACGGAGACACCGACTGCGAACGAGAGCTTCTGATTCGCTCCGTGGCGGGTCTTGCGGCGTTTGAAGTAAAGCTTCCGCAGGCCGGCGGAGTGGTGATTGCCGATCTTGCGCCGCCTGCGGCATGTTTTCTCGCGGGCGACCATTTCGAGCTCGAGCTTTGCTCCGGTGAGAAAGTGCGCGGCGCATTCCTGGACGCGTGCCATTTGCTGATTCTCGGCCGGGTCTCGGTCGCCGGGCTTTCCGACGCGCTGCGCATGAAGCGCGGGCCGGGGCGCGTGCTTCTCGGCGTGCGCTCCCATTTCAACGAAGAGTTGATCAATGCAGACTTCGAGGCAGCGTGGAGAGCCAGGGGGAGGTGGCTTGAAGAGATCGCTCCGCCAGCAGGACTTTCCGATGTCGAACGGAACGCGTTTTACAAAGCGTGCTCAATGATGAAGGGCCAGCTTCGCTCTCCGGCAGGAAACTTCAGCTGCCGTTGGACAACCCCCGATCGTTGGCCCCACCGCTGGCTGTGGCTGTGGGACTCGGTATTCCATTCGATCGGTCTGCGCCATATCGCGCCTGAAGCCGCGAAGGAGGCCCTTTCAGCCATCTTCGCCGCACAGCGCCAGAACGGCTTTGTCCCGCACATGGCGACCCCCGACAGATCAAGCGCGATCACGCAACCGCCGGTCATCGCGCTCGGCATGAAGATGGTTCTGGAGAAAACCGACGATGACGGATGGCTACGCGATCTCTACGGGAAAAATAAGCGCTTTCTGGAATGGGTGATGGCAAACCGCGACTCGGACGGTGCGGGATTGGTTGAGTATGAGATCGAGGCGGATGCGAATTGCCGCAGCGGCGAGAGCGGGATGGACAACTCTCCGCGCTTCGACTCCGCCACGCAACTCGATGCGCCCGACTTCAATGCATTTTTGAGTTTGGATTGCGAGATCATGGCGGACTTCGCGTTTCGCCTCAACTCGATGCCGACGCGGAATTCTGGCAAGCCCACCATGTCCGGCTCAATGCCCTGATGAACGGCCGCCTCTGGGACGAGGCAAGCGGGCTCTATGTTGATTACGATGTGAAAGAGGGCAAGAGGTCAGCCCGGCGCTCCATTGCTCGCTCGCCTCACCAAGGTGCCCTCACACCTCAACGCCCTTCTCGCAAAACTTAAACTCCTACCTCTCTTCGCCACCCCTCCCAAGTGGGCCGCCTTTCCCGTCGAAACACAGTTGTAGCCCGAAAAAAACAGGATCCGCGTTTATCGGCCTTTCAGGCCTTCCGCCCGGGAAGTTAGGCTAACGCCCAGCGCATGAACCGGCTGAGCTGGACTCTGATTTCAAAAAAACGCCCTA
The DNA here is from genome assembly GCA_037128135.1 of Verrucomicrobiia bacterium. Lineage (GTDB taxonomy): Bacteria > Verrucomicrobiota > Verrucomicrobiia > Chthoniobacterales > Terrimicrobiaceae > QYQL01. The sequence goes on along the minus strand of JBAXXD010000042.1, from coordinate 28,926 downwards.
CAACCGGTTACATGCCCTTTCTTGTTCAGCTTCTTCTGCTTTCTTAAATATTAGTTTGCAATGACCAGTGAATGGCGCTCACATAAACCAACGTAGGAGCAGCATTCCTTGTTTTGAGATTTGCATGTTCTATCTATTTCTCTATGCGAAAGCCATCGATGTATACCCTTGATTCCTTTGCCGCTGCGGCATCCATGTTCGGATGCTGACCGTGTTCACCCAGAACAGTGATGCTCAAGACATGCCTTCCGGGCTCAAGCGCCTTCTTGTAGACGCAGACTCCAAAAATGTCATCAGCGGAGTAAGTGTCGACGATTTCCTTATCTGCGCCATCAATGCCGACGGAAGCTTTTCCGCAATCGGCTCCATGCTTAGAGAACCACAACACGCTCTTTCCTTCGACGGAAAGCTCCACACTGTCGCCTTTCCTATTTGACCAGCTCAATGTGCCTTCATAAGCGGGGAATATCCCCTTTTCATGCTGCCATTCTCCGGAGTATCTCAAGTCCTTTGCGGTATCATCGATAATGCGCGAGGGCGTGGCCTCCGTTCCGCCAACTTTGGTCTTCGGGGATACATTCCCCGCTCCGTCAACCGTCCTGACTTCATAGTTCGATGCGAGATCCGCGCCTACCGAATGATCAAAGTAGTAGGCACCTTTGGCGACTTTATCGATGAGTTTGCCGTTGCGGTATATCTCGTAGGAGGAAACCCAGTTATTGTCGGTTCCGGGCTCCCACTTCATTTCGACTCCGGGATATCCCATATTCTCGGCAAGCTGTTTGACGGCGCTCGGAGGAGATGTCGGGGGTTCCTTGTCCAGCTTGCTTCCCGGATGCAGCGGGAGATTAAGATAGATCAATTCACCGGGGATCATTTGTTCAATAAAAATTCCCTTGGACATCAGATCGGCACCAGTTCGGGTTGTCAATTCTTCGGATTCGTGAAATGAAACAATATATTTTCCATCTGCTAATAGGCCTTTCGGCTGAATAGTCACGGGGCCGGGAGCCGGACGTTTGGGGATGATGATCCCGCGTAAAGCATCCTGGCTGAGACGTTGAAGATACATGATCGGATCATCGCCTGAAATATTCGGGCGGTAGACCTGCACCCAACGGCCGACCACGCCGTGTTTCAGCAGATAGTGATAAATATCGATGAGTTCGCGTACACCCTCGAGCTTTTCCGAATCCCAGGTGTCGCCGGTCATATCGAAGTTGAAGCAAAGCAACCCCCGCCAAGTGGACTTGTCGAACATATCGGGCTGATAACGGTCAGGGATGTCACTGGTCTTGTCAGGCGGGAACAAGAGTGATGCGTAATAATTCCTCAAGATGCCTACGGCCCCGTCGCTGAAGGAGAATGACGACGAATATCGAACATAGTCATAGCCGCCGTAATAGCCGCCGCCGTTGACTGCCTGAAACGCACAGTCGTGATGCTCGTCGAGAAACTCGCTCAACACCCGACGAAAGCCTTGATCCTGGGCAAGTTTGCTGGAGGCCGCATCATTCGAACTGATAATCTGATGCTTGTCATCGTTGCGCCACTCGAATGCTCCCCAGTTCTCGGCGAACTTGTCCAGCACGCCTTTCATGAACTCGACAACTTCAGGTTTCGCCATATCGAGCACACTGCCAACTAATCCACATTCGGGATGATCAATCAGCCAGTCCGGATGTTCCCTGGCAACTCGGGAATCTTTATGCGCCAGATAAATAAAAGCGTAAATCAGAAGACGCATTTCGTGTTTTTCCAGATAATTGTTCATTCCGCGGAAGTCGGGGCCATTCCACTCGCCGGCCATGTCCCACCAACCCCAATCACGGTGATAAACGTCGGCTCCGACCCGACGCATCGTGTCGGCATGGGTGAAGACCTTAAGAAAATTACTGCGGTAATCTGGGTTCTCTCCATACCACCCCGCAGTACGGCTAGATCCTCTAAGACTTGTCCCCTTGAACCACCAGCCGGACATGCGGATTGCAGGGAACCATCCGTCGCGGGTATAATCCCAGAGATAGCGATATTGCCAGTTAAGGCATTCGTTTCCGGCGTTATCTAAGTCATCACGATAGAGGCCAGTGAAGGCTTTGGGCGTTTCGATTGATTCACCGGGAGCAAGGACATGATTATACCCGCCAACTTTGAGCTGCACCGTGATATCCCCGGATGGGCTCGGCGTAAACGATGATTTCCAATGACCGAAATAATCCCACCCGACAATTATACCGTCTTTGGTATCTCGGTTATACAAGGCATACCACGGTGCGTAGTTCTCGGTCCCGGGCCGATCCTGATACTGTTTCCACCCTTTCCATGCATAATAATAGCCGTTGCCTTCATTCCACAATTCTCCGCTGACGCGGATTTCATTCTCTTTTGAAGCAATCCAGACCCGCGCGACAGCGTGATCCTGCCCAGGTGTAACCCAGCCGGAATCATCATGGTTTTGAAAGGGACCTCCGATGCAAGGGCCTTTATAATTGTATCTGGCCTGTTTATCGTCTTGAGCGAAGACGGCAGGATTCCGCCATTGCTCAATTTCCGGATTATAAGCAAGGTCTTTATAGACTCCCCCTTCCATATACTGATAACGCCACCCGCCATGCCCCTGCTCGCCGCTGAATTCTTTGGAAGCGACATGACTTTCACCGTTATCATAGGTAATGGTCGGATCAAAGCAGGTCGCATCCTTCAAACCGCCTGCGTTGACCTCCAGGCCACGGACCACAAATGCGAGGCGGTCTCCCGATTTTACTTCAAGTTTGAAATCAAATGGAATCTGAATGGTGGCGCCTTTGGCAAAAGCCCAGCTTTCCTCCGGCCAGACTTGCTTGTCGTTGAGTAAGATTCTGGCTTCCACGCCTTTTCCCGGAAACGCTTTTTTTTTGTCCTCTTCTGTTAATACCTGCAGTGGGAATACTTCGGCGGAATCAAAGGCGCGCACCTTGCCCGGTGTCAACGACTCGGTCACCAGCTTCCACGTGGCCGGGTGGTGGCCGCCGCCTGTTATCCAGTTGAAATCCAAAGACTGCGGTTTGCCGGCGTTCGCCGTGAAATTGAGAAAACCCGGATCGATGATTGCCACAGGGGTCGTTCGTCTGTTTTTGATCGTTACCCATTCACGAATTATGCTCGTGCCGGGATAGACAACATAACTCTTAGTCACCCGCAGCTCATCGCTCTCCAGAATGATTTCCAGTTGTAATTCGCCCTGTTTAAGCGTTGTGACTTTGGAATCAATTATTCGCCAACCGCCTATTGAGCCACTGATGCGCTCGGCATTATCGCCAACAGTCAGAAAAAATTCATCCGAGATTACATTGCTCTCGACCATTTCATTACCGGAAACTGTGTTCAGGAAACTCTTCATCAACAGTTTCCCGTTTTCGAATACGACTGTTTTCTCAACCGAGGCGGCCCTCAGCCGCCAACACGTCCCTTTCTGTGCGATGTAGCCTTCTTCCGTATTTCCAGACGTCCACAGCTTCTTGTTCTCGGGATTGGCGTTTTCCATCTCATTAAACTGTGCGCTACTGCATGCCGCAGCGGCTTTCGCCGAAAAATTCTTTTTCATTTTTGAAATTCTTTCTGATTCCGTAAAGGCCTTTCAAGCCTTCACTTTGGTGTTAACATTCATGCTCAATTGTTTTTCTGTATAATATCGTGAATCCGCATCATGTTCCTCCTAGTACTGTCAACACGGCACCCACTGCAAGCATGCCTACACCCGTCCACTGGATCCGTGTTAGCCTCGAGCGGAAGAAAAGCATGAAAACGAGCTGTGACAGGATAAACACTTATATCATAGTCCTTGCCATCAAGCGTCATGATGCCTTCGCCCTCGAGACAGTAATACCATTCCTCCTCCGGCTCATCATTCTTGTGCTGGTGATAGCCGATTGACGAGCCGGGAGGGATGATGTCATCATGGATGAACTTGATAAACAACTGCTCTTTCTTCTCGACGTGTTCAATGACGCTTTTCATCTTCCATGGCCCGATGCCGTTATGACAGGGCTCTTCCACCAAAGTATAGTTTTCTTGTCCGCGAATGAATCTTGTTGTTTTCATATTTTTCTTATTGGTTGTATTTTAATCTTTTCCGTTAATGGTTTGTTTTTCATAGCCGAAGATTATGCCCTGTCGGAGATTGTTGGAATAGCTGGCGAGCTCATCAGCTTGACGTTTTCGCTCAAAGTTCAAAGTTTCGATTTGGAGACCTATTTCCTGTTGAGAGCCAGCGGGGCTTCTGAGAGGCTCCGTCCGTTGGAGCCTGAAAGGAAGCAATGGAAGCCGGTGCGGTAAGTTTCCCCTGCGCGATATTTGGTTTTGCTCCAATCCGGGGCGCAGTTCGTGGTGACGAACCCGTTCGCCCATAGCGAGAGCCATGAGCCATAATCCATGGAGATGTCGGCAGTCAGTCCGCCCTTCTTCCGCACTGACGCCTGGGAGTATCTTTTCCCGTTCTCAGTCCACGGCATGTCATGATCCAGGGCGCTGGGCAGGTCGTTGAAATACCGCAGGGCGGTCCAATCATAAGCGCCGACATTTTTTACCCCATGGTCGATCAGCATGGAGAATGCTTCCACGCTCTTTTCTCCGAACGGCTTGTAAGAATAGGCGACCGCGAATCCGCGCGGATGGAAATCAATCCGCTCCTCGACTTCTCCGTCATTCCAGAAATAGCGGAAAACGAAAGAAATGATTCCACCGTCTGTGGGCCCGACGATATCCGCGCGCATCAGGCTGATCTGATCGGCGCGCTGGAATTTGACCCAGCGCTGAACGAACGAGACATTCAGCGCCGGACCGTTGACCGGCTCGAAGGAGAACGTCCCATTGGTGCAGACGGTCGCGCGATAATGCGCATTAACGACCGCCCCGAATTTCTGGTTGCCGCTCAGGTTTTCCGCACTCCGGAGCGGAACGATACTGAGCAGCAGCACCGGAAGCAGCCAAAGCCGCATGGTCATTTGGTCGCCTTCTCCACTTCGATCCCTGCGATCCCCACGCCTCCTATCATCTCGATATCAATGACGCCGTCGGCCACCGGAAGATCCTTGAACTCCAGGATGTAGGGCTTGCACCAGCCGCCCGACATGGCGAACGGGTCGATCTTCTCCGGGTGGAGGATATGCTTGACCTTGACGGTGAACAGCCTGACGCCGGCCTTTCGGATCGGCTCGTAGGTCTCGGCAAAGTGCAGCCGCACATTGTATTTGCCGTTGGGAACAGGGATGCGGTAGAAGACATGTCCTCCGTAAGACTCCGTCTGGTAAACGCGGGCGATGTCGGTATCCTGTATCGGGATGTTCCCGCGGTCGGCGAAGCTGGCGCCCTCGTTGCCGTAGGCACCGTGTCCGGTATAGGTTTGGTCGGGATGCCAGATGTTGCCGCGCGGATCGACATAGGCAGTCTCCGAGGCGCAGATGATCATGGCCCGACCGGATTTCTCGAGGTCGGCAAGGAATGCCTTCTGGTTCTCCATGGCCTTGAATTCGCGCTCTGCGTTCTTCACCTGTGAAGCCATTTCAAAGTCATTCAGGACATTATACGCGGCAAAGGCGTCGGCGCGGACAATTGCCTTGTTAAGGGCGGCGATCTTGTCACCGGGAGTATTTCTGAGGCAGGAATCGTTATCCATCACGAATTTCGCCTTCGCCAGCGTCTCTGCTCCGGCCTTTTCCGGGAACGCGAAATCGCAGGTGATATCGCCCTTAAGATTATCCAGGACCACGATCCGAATGTCGTTGGGTTTCAGGGACAGCTGTCGTTTGCCGGCGTACATGCTGGCAGGCAGGTCGGCGTCATAAACCAGATCCCGCACGCTGGCGGCGTCGGCGCGAAGGAAACCCGTCACCGGGTAGGGCGAATTATTAACCAGTCTCAGATAGCTGCGCGCTTTTTCCGAGGCGGACTGGGCGATGATGCCCTTGACATTTGCCGGGGGCAGCGCCTTGAAGTCCAGCCGGGGAGTTGCGTAGAACGAGGCGGCGAATCGCCGGATCTGCTCCCCGAAAGCGGTGTCCATGTTGCAGTCCAGCCATCCATAAAAGATGACCCGGGGAATGTTCTCGGCAATGATGTCAACGAACTCCTGCATGCAGTTGTCGCCGATCCCCCTCGGAATGAACGCGCCGCGGCTGGTATCCTGCCAGATCCACTTGTCTGCATTGTCCGCCGGGTTGTCGACCTCGTCGAGCCCGCCGTGGATCTCGAAGAAAAACTTATCGAAAGACTTCAGCGCCTCACGCGAACCGGCGTTGGTATTCCAGCCCTTGGCGTAAAGGTGACTGTCCGTCGGCGATAGATATTTTCCCCAGAGCATGAAGTCGGCCACGCGGGAAACTTTTCCGTTCTTCTCATACAGGTCGAGTGGGAAACCGCTGTCCCGATACTTGCCTGCCATGAAATTATCGCGATCTTTTCGGAACGAGTCAGCGGCGAACGGGCTGTTCTTTTCGATTTCCATGCTGGAATAGACCGAGAGATCCCATTTGTTTGTGCCGGTTCCGATGACCGCGGCGATCCGGTCAATGAATTCCCGGATTTTGACGGCGCGCCAGCGCAGCCACATCGGGCGGTAGTCGCTCATGAGCTTGTCATAACGTTTCTGAAAGCGGGTCGTATCTTTCGGGGCGATCTTCAAATCCAATCCTGACTCTTTCTCGAACAGGCCGACGGTATAATCGTCATAGCCGACATCGGTATCCGACAGGTCATTGCAGTAGCTGCCGACCAGGAAGCCCGGAGCCCACCAGGCTCCGGCGACCAGAAACATCCCCTCGACAGCATCGAGCTTATCATATCGGTCGTGGATTTCCTTTATGCAGTCCAGCATGATCTCAGCCGCCGCCGGCTGGAGAAAGTTCATGCCGCCCTTCGAACCCCCGACGAGCTGGCGTCCGTAGCGGTCCACTAAGTAGATGCCCTGTTTTCCCTGCCACATCTGCCGGTCGCTCGTCTGGTCAACGCCGGTCACGGCTACTGCCGGAGACGCGATGTATTCCATCCCGAGATAACATTTGATTCCATTGTGCTTATACATCGACAACGTCAGCAGGAACGGATCGAGCTCCTGGTTGGAGACACCCTGGCTATGACGTAGCGACGGATATAAGCCCCAACCATCAACTACGCCGTCAGACGTCATGTTCATGCCGTTGAATCGCAGCAGTTGGATCTTGCGCTCAATGGTCTTATACCAGTGGAACCAGCCCAGCCTGTGGCCGTTGAGGTTCACCCTCGTGTCATGCATCATCGGATGCTCAGTCATCCCGGTCGTGAGCCTGGTGACGGAGTTACGTTCGTTGTGCCAGCCAAACAGTCGGTCAGTCGCGGAGATCGCGAGCGCGGGCAGCCCGCCTTCGATCTCGTAGATGTTAATCTCGCAGGCTGCAGCAGGAAAGCCCCGGTAGCCGCTCATGACCATGACTGCGGATCTGTCGCTGGAGGGATAGCAAACATAGCGCAGGGTTTTTGCCTTGAGCGACAGCGGTTGGAGAGTGCCAGTGACAGCGGTTCCGGTGGCAACATGCCAGCCACGGCGACCGTCAGGAGGGTTGCTGGCATAGCCGACGGGGTAGCTTTCGACAATCGCCGAATAGACGTAGCGGGAAGCATTGTCCGGCACGATGACTTCCACCAGATAAGGCTTGCCGAGGTTTTTTAGGTGCAGTCGGTAGGCGAAATAGGACCAGACGCCGCGCCCGGTCTCGCGGTATTTCATGCCGTCGGCAGAGACGACTTTCCCCTGGTTGGCCGCTGGCGTGCTATACATCCCGGTATGGTCGATGAATTCGCCGTCGCCGGGAGGCTCTGCCGCACAGTCGATCTTTTTCACCAGTCGTAACCGCTTCTCTATTTCCGCTTCGAAGTCTTTCAGCGCCACCTGTTCCTGTTTCAACGGTCCGGCGATGATCAGCTCGTCCTCGCGATTCTCGACCGGCTGCCCTTTATCGTCGAGCAGGTTCCATTCGAGAATGTACGCGCCCGGGCCTCGGGTTTTGATCGGAAAGACGTAGCGGGCAAGACCACCTCCCGCCGCGGATGACTTGATATCGGAAACTGTCTCAACGAGCTTGCGCGTTTCCGTTTCATAAACCTTTAGAATCGGCTGAAGCCTTCCTGCGACACCTTCCGGGATCGACAGATTGAATGCGATGTCTTTGGCGTCAAAGTCAAAAACCGGGTATTCCCTTCCCGCCGGGATGGATTGGAGGCAGCCCATGTGAGCCGGATCAACCCCCGTGAGCCTCAGTTTGCCGTCCCCCCCCGTGTTGGTGGTTAACTGAAAGATGCCGTTGGCATGGAGGGCGGGGGGACTCCAGCTCCTGTCGTCGAAACTGTTCAGATACCAGTCGTTAGGCGCTTGGATAGCGCATTTCCAAGAGCCGTCGCCGAGGATCGGAGTCTTGTTGCCGTCGCGGTCGATGACGATCCCCTCGGTGAGCCATTCCGGGCTGCCGCCCGCCCAACTGAGGAACTCACGGCGGAAAGCAATGACGTTTTCCCCGACTTCGAGGTAGGGGAGCAGGTCAAGGGTTTTGACTGTTCCGGCGGGATAAATGTTCGTGCCGGAATCAACTTTCTTCCCATTGACGTAAAGGTCGTAGGTTTCCGGGGACTGGTAGGTGATCTGCGCGATCACCGGTTTTGCCGGGATATGGATGGCTTTCCGGAAATAAACGTCGGCGCTGAACGGCGCGACCTTCAGTCTTTTGATTTTTACGTTGGCACCCGGTGTCGTGCAGGTGAGCTTGAAGCCGCAAATAGCTATGCCGCTGCCAATCAGGTTCCGAACCAGCCCGACTTCGCACATGACGACCTGCGGCCCCTGGCCCTTGATCTTAAAACCGAGCGCGGCCTGGCCGGATGAAGTGGGCCCGGTCATCTCCCGGGCGAACGAGTCGAAATCGCTTGTGGTGAAGCTCCACTCAGTCTCCGGCACATCCTGCTCGATCTCTATTTCAACGGCATACTTGTCCTTGACATTCGCGCCCCAGGCACGGCCGAAACGCGGGCTCGGCTTCGAACGGTCGCCAGGATACGGGCCGAAACCAAAATGAAAACCTTTCGCCCCTGTGTTGAAAACAAGCTGGCCATTTTCGATTTGGTAGTCCCCGGATGCGTAGCCTTGTTCCTTGAGCCAGTCCTCGTCGAAAACGCAGGGCTTCCCAAACTCGTCCATGAAAAAATCCGGACCGCTCCACGTTTTGTTTTCTTCCCCGACCTTGCCGGGAAAGACCATCACCTTGCTTTTCCATTGGGTTGACTCGACCGGCAGGGTGTTGATCGGAGGCTTGTCGTCCTTCACTAGCTGGACGGCGGAACAGACAGACACGGCGCAGAGCAGGCCGCAGACGACGAGGGTTTTCATGTTTTTCATATTCAAGGTTTTTACAGGGTTATGGAGTTTCACAGATTCAGGTTTTGCTAGTGCATTCCTATCGCATGCCGGGGACGATGCTGGTTCCGGCCGGGCATGGAATGCGCTTCCCGTTCAGTTCCAGCTCAAACGGGGCATTGGTTTTCACATGGATATTGCCATCGTTTTCCAGGATGATGTCGCAGCGGATATCCCCGAAGCAAAGATCGGTGATCCCATGGCGTCCGATCGGGCGGCAATGATATTTGACGACCCTTTCCATGGCATCGACATCATGAAAACCGAGGATGTTTTCAATCAGCATGGAGATCGGGCCGAGCGCGGACCAACCGCAGAAGTCCGGGCGCACGAACCCGTCGCCGCGACCCTTAACCGCCGGCTCTGGTTTCGTCGGGCTGTAACATTCCCAGATCGTGGCGGGGCTGAAATTCCGATAGGTGGCCTCCATATGGGATACGGTTTGTTCGGCCAGCTCAGCCGCGAGATCGAGCTGTCCATATTTGACGAGCGCCCGCATGACCATATAGCTGGTTGGCAGCCAGATGCTGCCGCGCCAATAGCGGCCATCGGGATCGAAAAACGGGCTGTTCCTGGCGACGGTCGCGATCGGGATCTCCCCGCCCAGCAATTCCGGATCTCGCAACACGGCGATCTGGCGCTCCGCGCGCTCCTGTGATGCGGCTCCGGCCAGCAACGGCCAGAATGAGGCCGGAGTCAGAACCCGCGCCTGTTCATAATTGGCGATCCAGAGATCGTAGTAGCAGCCGTCGCACTCATCGAAGTAAGAGTCGTTCAGGAGTTTGACCTGGTCCTGATATTTTCCCGCATACTCCTCCTCGATGGCCGTTTCGCCGATGGCCGCCGCCATTTTTGCGATATACAATGCCGACAGCGCCATTTGCGCGAGGGCATCGACCCAGAGGATATTGCAGTGCATGTCCCCGCCTCGCGGGGTGTTATCCATCCCCGAAGCGATCCCGCTCCACATGTATCCCCGATCGGTTTTGTGGAAGTTCGCCTGCACATAGGAACAGGGGAATTTATCCCCGGTGCGCAGGCTTTCCATATAATCATAATGGCGCTGCAAGTATTTTTTCTCCACGAGGTTCCGGTGCAGGCGCGAGCCGTCCCCGGTGAACCGCCAGTATTCATATTCCGTCCATGCCATCAGCGGCGGATTATCCGGATGATGGATCAGGCACGAGGACTTCACCCCGTCCAGGAGCGGCAGATAAAAGTTGTCCAGGCTCTCGATTCCCGGAAAATCTTTAGGCGCATATTTGCAGAAATGGACCATTAAACAGGTGTCCCACAGCCATAAGCGCAAGGGATCGCAGGCTTCATCCATGTGGCGGACGACTGGAAGCCCAGGCAGATCCTGGATATGATCCGCCGCCAGCTTCCAGGCGGTCTGGTAGAATTCCACAAATTCCGGATTTCTATCCAGAATCACTCCTGGAACATTGAAGTTATTAATTCTCATAAAGTTGGCAGTTCGTTATTTGCTGCTGATCGTAAACTGTTTTGGATTGGGGTGCCCAGAGATTTACCATGTCAGAAATCTCACAGCGCACGACATCTGGGTGCCCAGACTGCAGCGCCCGAATGTTAATGACGGTATCGATCTCTGTGGCTCCATTGCCGATGGCATCCCGGGTTTCCGCGAATTTGATCTCGACGGTGTTCTGCCCAAGCGGAAATCCGATGGCAGCTCCAACGCGAACCGGGGAGCCAGCGAGCAGCCGGACACAATTTCGGACTTCGGCAGGGTTGATGGCCACCATGGCAAAACCATATTCCCGGGCTTCGCAGCACAGCTTTTCAATATCCGATACCATGCCAAACGGCTTCAAGAAGGTGTGATCAATCATGCCTGCCAACTCGGCCGGCGTCAGTGTCGATGTGTTCATTTTAAAATTATAGGGTCCGTTGCCATGCGTCATAGGTGATCCCATATTCCGGGTCAAAGATCGATGGCCAACATCTTTCCCGACTCGATCGTGAAGGTCCGAACGTTCTCCCCGTTTCTTACGGTTATAGCGGACTCGCCTCCGGAGTTCTTCCAATCGGCGTCCATGGCGTAGATTTTTTTCTTACCCAGATTCTCCCATACGCTGTAATGAACATAGGGAGATGAGGTCGCCACCTGAAACGGAGTGGCAGTCCTGACCGTTTCTCCAATGGTCCTGAGAAGTTCCGTGATCTCGTCAATCAAGGCGTAGTCGGATGGATAATCGTAGAAGTTCCCGAAATAGACTTTTCCTGCACCAATCTCGTTCAGCCAGAAGTTCTCATCCAATTGCCGAGCCGCTGAGGGTTTCAGTGCGCAGGCCCGGATCCCCGGGAACAGCTCGCTCCCAGGTCCTTCAATTTCCGCGCCGATCAGCTCTGAGACCTTCCCTCCAAAAACCGGAGCGGGTTCGGCGGCGAGGTCAACGCAGGTATCCAGGTGGCATCCGCAAAGGAAGAGGGTTCCCCCCTGTTTGACGAAAGAAAGTAGGTTTGCATAGATCTCTTCGGTCATGGTGTTCCAGCCCAGAAGAGCAACGGCCTGATAGCGGGCCAGACCAGCGGTGGGGGGAACAATGTCCACCGGTCCATATGGCGTTCCTGTGAACATGCGCGTCAGGGATTCCTTCCGGGGATCGTCCAGAGGTACACGTGGCAACCACGCTTCTGAGGCGTTCCAGACCCTGCGATGTTCGGTCGAGCCGGGCAGGCCCCAGTGAAGGCGATCCCAGTTTTTCATATCTACGGTTTCGGGAGCCCGATCATCGTCCATCCAGAACATGGATTCCAGATTTCCATAGACAATCGCCAAAGGAACAAGCGGAACTCCCAACCTCTCATCGAGACGGGTGAACTTATAAAAATCGCGGAGAATCTGGCGCAATCCGACGCAAAAAGCATCCTCCCAGTCGTTGCGATCATAAGCGTTGGTCTTAAATACCGCGCTTTCGATGTAGACACTATCCCCGCCGTACGCATAGGCCAGCCATATGGCCAGGTTCAGGCGTCGCAACGTGCTGGCGTCGTGCGGATAGGCGAAATACCACTCACCTGGAATATGGGCGCCAAATTTCTTCCCGGTCCCTCGTGCGGCACCATAGAGCAAACTGACATTGCTCACCGGTTCGCAGAGTAGCGCGTCGACATCCGTCTCTGCGCTATAAATACAGGTCAGTGAAGGCTCGCCGCTGTAAACGGCCACATTTCCCTTTCTTGCGCTCTGAACCCGTTCGCGAAGATAATCCACATAAGCCTCTTTTTTCTCCAACAGGTTTTTTGCGTTTTTGATCTTCTCCGTCATGAACAGTTTTTCAACGTTCGGCTGAAAGACCAGGTAGGGCTCGTGAAACTGATACCCTGCGAAGTGATCTCCAGCCTCCGCTACAATATCCAATCCGCCCAGGAACTCATCATTCCCCATGAAGTGCATGAAAACATTATTTTTACGGCAGAGCTGAATCCACTCGCTCAGGCGTTCCTTATCCGGTTGCAGTTCGGGACAGTAATTCCTACCTTTCCCGGGGGCAAATCCGAAGTAATTGCCGACGCCGGAATAGATGAAGTGCTCCAGCACGCGATACATTTCACCGACCGAGTTGTGACACAAGTCAGATCCGTCCATGCCCACGCACACCGGGAGCCGGTCGGATTGGCGAGCCTGGCCGATCGTGTCGATCACGGCCTCACAACGATGCGTGTCGGATTGAAATTGGATCGGGACATTTTCTCCGGCGCTGGTGGCAAGGAATTGAAACTGCTCCGCTTCTCTTCGAATAAACTCAATCTTCCCTTCTGGTGCATGGACCTGAATGTCGGGATGATCTCCCGATAAATGCAGTTGCACCAGAAACTTGTCGCCAACAGCGACAGCCTCCGGGGCGGCGTGGACGGTGAAATCGATCAGGTCTGGCTGCCGCAGAATCTCGGCTCCGGCCAGAAGGAGAATGTTTTGTTCTCCGCTTTCACTGATGATCTCGATTTCATTCCTTCCTTTTCGCAAGATGCGCTCCGGCAGGTTGATATACTGTGCGGGCCATCCCACCACGAGATTTTCCAAAAAGAACGGACCGTCATAAACCGCCACGCCATTGACAATGATCTTTACCGGGTGGGAGAGCTTGCGCCACTCCTTCCATGTGGCCACTATTTTCAGGAGATAACGGGACTGCCTGGTCGCTTCGTTGCTGACGTCGTCCAGAACAAAATGCGATCTTACAGGATTCACGCACCAGCATGCATGGCGCGCGAGTGGGCGACCATACGCCTGTGTGAAATTGAAAATTGCTTCACCATGCTTGAAGAGGCAGTAGTCCGCGCCGCCAGACCAGTGATTCGGTTCAAGGATAATGCGCTGAAGGATCAGTTCGTGAAATGATATGCCAGGATTCATGATTCTTTTCTTTTGTGGGATGTTTTGATTTCTGTCGTTATTGTCTGGAAGGCGTTGAATAATAAAACGCCTTCAAAATACCTTCGCCTCGATTTTTAAAAGTTTGGCGACATGCAGGAGTTCGTTCACCCAATCGCCGTAGCAGCCATGGATGTGGTTGCACGGAAACTCTCCAAGAAAAACCTCTGGTGAGCAACCGATGCGGGTGAAGGCGATCGGCCACTCGGGGGTGACGGTTGAGCCCATCTGCAAGGCTAATTCGCGGGGAAACCCGATAAACTCAGCGGGAACGATCGCCATCCAGTAACGGCCATCTTTGCGTGCCAATCGCGCCAGAGTCACCCGGCCCGGGGCTGCAAAGTGATGCACGCTCGCGCCACCCGACGGATAGTAGTTTTTCTCCGGATAGAAAGTGACACCTTTGAGGTTTACCGTAGGATCCAGCGATCTGCCCGCGAAGTAAGTAGCGTGGGTGCCGGAGTTGGAGAAGTACCAGACATCGGCGGCTTTGTCGTAGTGCCGGACGTCGGCGAAAAGAACAGGTTCTCCGGTGATGTGCTTGAAAAGTTGCATTGTCAGCGCGCCATCCATGTCGGCCTCGGTTGCGGCGACGATCGGTTCATGCGGTCCTTCCCAATCGTAGGGGTCATTGAGAAAGGCTTCAGCAATATCCACCGTCACAAATCGGTCGGTGAGGTCGCCATGAGCCTTTGTTCCGACGAAATCGAGCTTCCGTTCGGCGATGATATCGCGAAAGGCATGGTAGCTGGCGATCTGCAGCTTGAGCTTCTCTGGCGTGAGCCCGTCCCCGTCGTAGCGGATCTCGCCGACGTGTTCGGTCAGCCACTTGAAGCCGTTCTCAATGCGCGCGGGATCGACTTTCGCGGATGCCCGGACAACGTCTTCCTGCTCGATGTGCTCGACATCCACGCCGAAGATCTTCATCCACTCATCCTGGTTGGCGACCGCGCTCAGCATCCCCAGCGGGCGGCCGCCGAAGAGGCCGTATGTCTGGCCGCGCAGCTTCGCGAGCGAGCCGGCGGCCCGCACGAATGACATGACGCGTGCCAGAACTTCAGGATCCGCGATGTCTCCCCAGACCCGCGAGTAGCGCTCACCGAGCTGGTCCATGGCTCCAGCAGCCGCCAGCATCCCCACCATCCCGGGCTCGGAAGGGTGCAGGTTTCCAAAAAGCAAATACGGCCCCGGCGCGAAGCGGGTAGCCAGAGCGGACAGGTGAGGGAAGCACCAGATCGCATAGTTCAGGATCGTCAGGTCGCATCCCGAGGCCGCGAGCCTTGCACCCTGACGGTTGGCGGTTTCATTGTTCCAGACAATCTCATCCGCCTGAACCACCTCGACCTCGCCGGTTGCCTCGAGGGCTTCGGCCAGCTTTCGCTGATACCGCCAGTTGAGATCTTCGAGGCTCTTGTGGATGTAGTCCCGGCCGTCGGAGAATGTTAGGATGCCAACTTTTGTCTTTTTCATAATGTGGTTAGGAGTTGAGTTTTTGGCGGACAAATTCGAGTGCGCGTTTGGCTTCGTCGTCGAGATCGAGGCCATCCTGCAGATCGCGGTAAACGGAAATATCGCGGCCGACTTCGCCGCCCGGCATCAGGAACGGCTCCATGCTGATCGCGCCGGCGTAGCGGATTTCCCGGAGGGCACCGAAGATCTCATCCCACGGCATGCGTCCGCGTCCGGGTGCGCGGCGGTTGGTTTCGCCGATGTGGAAATGCCCGAGCTTGTCGCCCGCAGTAAGGATTGCCTGCCGGATGTCGTCCTCCTCGATGTTGAGATGGAAGCTGTCCAGCAGGACCCTGCAATTCGGGCTTCCGACGCGCCCGACATAATCCACGGCCTCGGCAGCGGTGTTCATGATGTATTGCTCGAACCGGTTGACAACCTCGACGTTGAAACAGGCGTCGCACGCTTCCGCGACTTTCATCACCTCGCGCATGCTGGAAATGCTCCTGTCCACCGCTGCGCGCTTGTCCTCCCCGACGGGAAGCTTTCCGGGCCAGGAACTGTAGATGATCCCGCCGAGCTGGCGATGGCCCAGATATTGTAGCATCCGGGCCATATCCTGAAGATACCCGACGCCGGCTTTTCGCACCGATGCGTCTGCGGATGCGATATCGAATTCATGCGGGAGACCGATGCAGTAGGACAGTTCAATGCCCGCTTCCAGCGCCGCATTCTTGAGTCGATCCCGCTCGCTGTTACTCATGCGAGTCACCGTGCCTGCATTGACTTCTAGGATATCGAATCCGAGGGACTTGGCCTTGTGCACATAGGGAACAAAGTCGGCGTCCCAGTTTTGTGTCCAGAAGGCGTAGTAAATTCCGATGGGATTGTTCATGGCGTGCGGGTGGGTGGTGGTTGAAATTTGAAGGCGCTGAGGGTGTCGGGAAGATGGCATGCGATGTCGTCCACTCCGGCGGCCTCAGCGGCTATGGCTTCGGGTTCGACCGTGTTGAATGCGAGCATCCCGAAGTGGTGCGGGATCATCTCCGGGATCCGCGCCTCGCGGCAGAGCGCGACCGCCTCGCCAAACGTCAGATTTCCCGCGACGCCTTTTCCTCGGCCGTTCACCGGCAGAAGCGCGAGGCCAATTCCCTCATGGGCCAAGTGTTTCGCAAGCCCCTCATACGGCACCGTGTCTCCTGAGTGATAGATCGTCACCTGCGGCAGCCGCAGGATATAGCCGAGGTAGCGATGTTCGCCGCGTTCGTTGGTTTCCAGCGACTCGTGTGCGGAGGGGACGGCTTTGATCTTAACGCCCGCCTCCAACTCCTCGCCTGCGTCGATCGTCACGAGCCGATCCGGCGGCAGGCCGAGAGACAGCGCGTGGTCGATTTCCGCGCGCGGGACGACGAACCGGCACGCCGGATTCAGGTCAGCGATCCGGCTCAGCGTCTGCTTGTCCATGTGGTCGGTATGCCGGTGCGTGCAGAGAACCAGATCTGCTCCCAGCAATTCCGGGACAGTGATGGGCGGGGGCATCATGCGCGGGTGAGGCTTGTCGGTGCCGCGGTATTTTTCTTCGAGCGAATCGGAAAGATACGGGTCGATGAGAATCCGGCTGCCGCCAGCCCGCACGATGAATCCGGCCTGGCCCAGCCACGCGATCATGGGGTGCGGTGGCACCGCCATTTTCCAAACATCGGCTGCGTTCGAGGGGATTCTTTTCCAGTTACTCATGCAGATTTCAAGGCTTCGAGAAGGTTGTCCACGGCTTGGTTCATCGCCCGATCAATGCTTTCCGGGGTGAAGCCGCCGATGTGCGGGGTGGCAATGACGAGCGGATGTTCGAGCAAGCGTCGGTCCGTGGGGGGTTCTTCCTCGAAGACATCCAACCCGACACCGGCAACAAGGCCTGAGGCCAAGGCGGCAAGCAGTGCGTCTGCATCCACCAATCCCGCCCTCGCCGTGTTGATGATGCGCACGCCCTTTTTCAAAATGCCGAGACCCTCGACATCCAGCAACGCCTTGCGCCCCGGCGGAGGTGGGCAGTGCAGGCTCAAAATGTCGGCTTCGCGATACACGCCGGGCAGATCGGTGTAACAAAAACCTGCCGGCGCCCCCTCCCAATTCGGTGCCGGATCATAAGCGAGCACACGCATTCCGAACGCGGCCGCAAAGCCGGTGACAAGCCGTCCGATTTTTCCGCACCCAACGAGGCCAAGCGTTTTGCCATCGAGTTCGATCCCCGGATGGCGCTCCCACTTCCCGGACTTGAGCGTGCGGTCGGTTGCCGGAATCGAGCGGGAGAGGCCGAGGACAAACGCCATGGTCAATTCGGCAACCCCTCGCGCGTTGGTCCCCTGAGCACGGAGCACGCGGATCCCGAGCCGTTCTGCTGCGGCAAGGTCGATGGCATCAGCGCCGGTTCCGTTCCGGCTGATGGCGCGGAGATCCTTCGCCCCCTCCAGGACGGCAGCCGAAACCGGCTCCACGCCAGCGATATATCCCACGCAGCCTTGCAAATGCTCGATCAGATCGTTCTCGGTGGGCACCAATCCGGGTTTCGACAGGATCACTTCATATCCCGCATCCTTCACTTTTTGGAGGGAAGGATGCCCGTTGCGGGTGACGGACCTCGGGGTGACAAGAATGCGTTTCATAAATGGTTCCACACGATACCCGCCAGTTTCACCATCTATTCCATGACAACGCTATCGGCACGTTGGAAGACGCGTTTCGGAAATCCCTCCGACTCTATGTCGCCGTAATTATGTCCCGCGTCCGCCGGCCAGACCGCGAGCATGGTGAGAGGCTCCCCGCCGGTGTTGACCGAGCGGTGGGCCCAGTAGGGCGGGACATAGACGAGGCTTCCGCGCTCCATGCGTTGAGCGTCGAACAGGCCTTCCTTGGTCTTCATCACCATGTAGCCCTGCCCCTGGAGGCAGAAATAGACCTCCCCGGTTTCGATGCGGGTGTGGTAGTGGCCCTTGGTCATAAAAAATTCCTCTCCGACCACGCCGGGCTGGATTTTGCTAATACAAAATAACAGGTGCCCGTATTCCTCCGGCACATGCTTCTCGTAGGTTTCGTAATGCAGCGGATCGTTGTTCTCCGCGATGAGACGCTCCAAGGCATTCGCGTCGCGGTAATATCCGCGCATCACCGAAGCGGGCCGCTTATTGTGGGCGTCCGGATCGGACATGACGAGTTCGGCGAAGTCGATGTGGACGGTGAACGGGTTGATCAGCGGAGAGTTTTGTGTTGATTGCATAGTTAGAGATTTGTTAGCGGACGTCCTGGGCGATTTGCGCGATGCGGTCGAAGGCGGGGCCGCGCGTGGGGATGTCGATATGGAAGACTTCCGCGATCACTCGGGTCCAGCCGTGGATGAAATAGATCCAGCCGTCCTCGACATGCAGGTTCTTCTCCTGGGCGCGCGCCTGGTCGAGGAAAACCAGGTCGCCCCGGTAGTTGAACTCCCAGGCGAATCCATCCTGCGGAAAAACCGCGCCGCCGGTGATCGGCGAGCCGGGAGCGTCCTTGCCGAGGCCGGTGGCGTTGACGACCAGCGAACGCGGCTTGAGCGTCGCCATCAGCGCTGCGGCGCTTTCCGGCTGCGGGGCGAGGTGGTATTCGATCGGGACCGGCTGGGCCAGGCGGCGGTGGATCTCCTCGATCTCGGTCAGGCGCGGCTGGCTGCGGTTCGTGACGACGATCCGCGACGGCCGGTTCGCGCCGTGGCGGGGTTCGAGCATGTAGCACGTCAGCGCCACGCTCGACCCGCCGGCGCCGAGCACCAGAACTTCCGCGCCGGATTTTTCCCAGTGGTCCAGAGGTAGGAAGGCCTCGAGGGAAAACCCGGCGGTGATCGGGTCCTTCGCGTGGCCCGCCAACTTGCCGTCCCGCTTCGAGATGCAGCTGATCTCGCCGGTGAGCTGCGCATACGGGTCGAGTTCCTCGAAGAGATCCCGGCTGGCTTTGAGCAGGTCGAGCTTGTGGGTCGTCACCAAGGCGCCGAGCGAGAGCGGGTCATTTTTTATGAACGAAACCGCTTCCCGGTAGCGTTCCGGCTCGTCGTGGATTTTCAGGTCGATCCCCTTGATTTCGACATCCCCGAGCCCGAGGTGTTTCGCCCACGCGGGAAAGACCCGCATGATGGACGATTTCCCGGTCGTGACGCCGATGAAATAGAAGGTAGGTTTTTGTGCCGGTTGGTAGTTCATGGATTTGCCCAGATGTTGAGGAGTGTGAGGAGTTCGCGATAGCGCTTGAGCCGCCGTTCATAGCACTCGGCCTCGCCGCGTTCCGGCTTCGTCACCGCGCCGCGCCCGACCCATTTCTGCGCCGCGCGGTCGATGTCTTTGAGAACTCCGACGCCGAATCCTGCCAGCAGGGCACAGCCCATCGGCGCACCTTCGGTGCGGGACATCTGGACGACCGGGCAACCGAGCGCCGAGGCCTTGATCCGGTTCCAGACCTTGCTCCGCTCGCCGCCGCCGGTGATGCGGATCTCGGCCATCTTGAAGCCGCGGTCGAGCGATTTGAGAACATCGCGATAGATCCCGTATTCCAATGCAACCCCCTCCAAAACCGCCCGGTAGAGCTCCGCAGCCCCATGCGACCAAGTCAGGCCGGCCCACGACCCGCGGAGCTGCGGCCAGGCGGGCGAAACTCGCCCGGCCAAGTGCGGGACGAAAAACGGGGCGTCGTCGGCCGGTGTGAGCTTTGAAGCCAGCGCGTCCAACTTTGCGAGAGAGGTGCCGGCAATGGAGTCCTTGAACCACTCGAGGTTCATGCCACCTCCGTTGATGTAGGCATAAGGATGCCACAGGCCGGGCACCGCGGATTGGCCGCAGGAAAGAATGCCGGATTTGACATCGGGGAGAAACCGGGGGGTCGTCGCCGCGAAGACCGATGCCGTGCCGGCCACATCGACACAGACGTTTTCGCGCGTGGCGCCGCAGGCGAGAAAGCTCGCGGCCGTGTCGCCGCATCCCGCCACCACCGGCGTTCCGCGTCGCAGGCCGGAAGCCGACGCCGCAGACACTTCGCCGATCACCTGGTGCGACGGCACAATGCGCGGCAGCTTTTCTGGATCGATGCCGAATGCGCTGCAGAGATCCTCGTCCCAGGCATTGCGCGTGCTGTGCGCGAATCCGCTGAAATGCAGATACGTCCGGTCGATGAAGGCGGAAGCGGCATCCTGCCCGCAGAGCCGCATGGCGGCATAGCCAGACGGCTGAATGAAGGCGGCCACCGAACGGAAAATCCCCGGATGGTTCTTCTTCCACCAAAGAATTTTCGGGCCGTGGTTGAAGCTCGCCGGCCCACCGGTTTTTTCGATGATCTCCGGGCCGGCATTTTTCCGCATCCGGTCGATCTGCGGCGCGCACCGGGTGTCCAGCCACGAATCGTAGGGAGTGACCGCCCGCCCGTCGCGGCCGATGCCGAGGACTCCCGCCATCTGGCCCGCGATCGCCACTCCGGCCACGGAATGATTGTCGATCCGCGACTTGGAAAGGCATGCCCGGATGGTTGCAAAGACGCTTTTCACCTGGTCTTCCGGGTCCTCCTCGACCCGGCCCGCTCCCGGGCGGCGCAGCTTCGACGCCCGGAACGCGGACGCGTGGCAGGTGCCGTCGGCGGAAAAGAGTGCCGCCTTCGTGCCCTGCGTGCCGATGTCAATGCCGATCAAGTAATCACTCATGAACTTCGCGGTTGAGCACAATCTTCATTCCCTTTCCCGCAAGCGCAATCTCGTAAGCCTGCTCCATGTTCCGCAAGCTGAAGCGGTGGGAGATGATCTGCCGGACATCCACCCGCCTGCTCTGGATGAGGCCGAGCGCCTTCCGGTAATCCTTGTTGCTTCCGCCGGTGGTCCCTGTGACGAGCAGGTTTTTGTAATGCACGGCGTTGGCGTTGATCGTCGCCTCGGGCTTGTCCTTCGGCAGTCCCGCGAAAAGGCACAGCCGCCCGAATGGCGCCAGCAGATCGAGCCCTTCCAAAATCACGGCAGTGACGGGAACGGCGGTGATCACCACATCCACGCCTCCGGCGGAGATCTCCCGGATACGTTCGGCCACATTCCCTCTGTCGCTGAGCACGGCATGCGTGGCACCGGCCTTGAGCGCGCTTTCCAACCGTTCCCCGTTGATATCCAGCGCGATGACTTTTCCTGCTCCCGAGGCGGCGGCGAGAATGATGTGCAGCAGCCCCATCGGCCCGCAGCCATAGACGGCAACAGCATCTCCTGGGCCAATGTGGACGGCGCTCTGCGCGTTGACCACGCAGGAGAGAGGTTCTGCCAGAGAAGCCTCCTCCCATGCCAGGCCGTCGGACAGCGGAACCACATTGCCCTGGGAAATCGCCTTGGCTGGCACTCGCACAAACTCCGCGTGGGCGCCGTCGCTCTCAATGCCGAACGCCGAGTAATCCGGACAGTAATTTGCCAGTCCGCGGATGCAGGCCTCGCAGCAGCCGCACCCCCAGTTCGGGGCTACTCCGACGCGCATGCCTTTCTTCAATCCCTCCGCATCTCCGCGCACCTCCTCGATGATTCCGGCGAACTCGTGGCCGAGGGTGATCCGCTGGCCGTCCTTTAGTTTCCGGTGCCCGCTCCGGATGATTTTGGTGTCGGTCCCGCAGATCGAGGCGGCCTCGACGCGCAGAAGCACATCGCCTTCGTGAAGTTCCGGGACCGGGGTTTCGACGATCTCCAAGCGACCGCCCTGGGTGTATGTTGCAGCAATCATGAAAGTTTGACCGGAGTGCCGGTTCGGATCGAAGCGTTGCCCGCATTCACCACTTCCACGGCCCGCCGGCCGTCCTCGCCGGTCACGCCTGGCGCACGGCGCTCGAGAATGCTCGCCACGAATTCCTCATCCTCGGCCAGGTAGGCATCCGAAAAAAGATCGCGCCAGCTTTTCACAACCGGGGTAAGCAGCCCGTCCGATGTGATCCGCGTCACCGGCAGAGCCTCGAGGCCGCCGGCGAAAAGAATCCCCTTCGTCCCCAGCACCTCGCAGCGGGCGTCGTAACCGTAGCCGACCCCCTGGGCACCGCTGATGATCCCCTGCATCCCGTTCGCAAACCGGGCCACCAGCGAGACGTTGTCGTAGAAATCCGGATATTGTTCCCTGGCTGCCGGGCTGCGGAAGTTTCCGCCCAGCGCAAACACCTCGACGATCTCGCTGCCGGTCATCCAGCGGACGGTGTCGATATCGTGGCTGTTGACCTCGGCCAGCGGGCCGTTGCTCACCGCGAGATCAAACATCCACGGCTGCGGCAGGCTCGGCCCGTGCGTCACCGAGCGGACCATCACCACGTCGCCGATCTCCCCTGAATCAATCCGCCGCTTGATGTCGTGAAACGCCGGAGCAAAACGGCGCATGAACCCGATCTGCAAGTTGACGCCTGCCGCCGCCGCCGCGGCGATCATCTCCCCGCACTCGGCGGAATTCATCGCCATCGGCTTCTCGCACAAAATATGCTTTCCCGCCCGAGCGGCCGCCACCGCGATCTCCCGGTGAAACTTCGTCGGCGTGACGATGACGACTGCATCGACTTCGGGATCCGCAATCAGCTCCTCATAACCGGCATGGGTCCGCCCGATGCCGAGTTCTTCGGCGGCGGTCGTCCGGGTCTTTTCATCCGGATCCGAAAGCGCCACAAGCTTCGCTTTGTTCACCCGGAACGCAAAGTTCCGGCCATGGATCAGCCCCGCGCGCCCGGCTCCGATTAGGCCGATCCGAATTATTTTGAGGTTTTGTTTCAACGGATTATGCTTTCGTTTTATGTTGAACCGAAAGTAATGCGCGTTATTTTAGATTGCAAGCAACAAAATAATCATTCAGAAACAAAATAACTCCATGAAAGCACAAGATGAAACGGTTTTTGGAGAGGAACGCCGGATGACGATCCTCAAGCTCATTCTCGAGCGGAAAAAAGTGCAGGTCGCCGAGCTGGTTGAGGCGTTGAATGTTTCGGCCACGACCATCCGCAATGACCTGCGCGACCTGGAAGCATCGAATCTGATCCTGCGGACGCACGGCGGGGCGATCGAACGACCGCAAGCCCGGCACGAGATTGAGCTGCGCGAGAGGCAGGCCCAGCAATCGGAGGAAAAGAAGGCTATCGCGAAGGCGGCGCTGGAACAGATCCGGGACGGCGACACCATTTTGCTCGATACCGGAACAACAACCCGCGAACTGGCTTATCTGCTTAATCAAAGAGAGCGGCTGACCGTCGTCACGAACGACATTGTCATTGCCGGGTCGCTCGAGACGGTGCCGGGAATCGAGGTTTTCCTCATCGGGGGGATGCTTCGCAAAGGGTTTCAGTGCACGCTCGGGCAGGTGGGCGGCGGATTTGCGGACCTCACCGTGGATAAAGGGTTCTTCGGGGCAAATGGCTTTTCCGTCGAAGCGGGTGCCACCACGCCGGACATCGGCCAGGCGGCCGCGAAGCGTGAAATGATCCGCATCGCACGGAAGGTTTTCCTGCTTTGCGATCGCGAAAAAATCGGGCGCGTCAGCTTTTCGCGGTTTGCCACCTTGGACACTATAGACACCTTCATCACCGATTCCACCGATGAGACACTCCGGCAGAAGCTCGAGGAGGCAGAGGTAGAGGTGATTTGCGCTCCTCCTGCGCTCTGATTTATGCCTCGATGCTCCGGAGATCGAATTCCCAAATCTCGTAGTATGATCACAGAAAACCAAACCATTCTCTTTCAGGGCGACTCCATCACCGATTGCGGCCGCAATCGAGATGCGGCGGAAACTCCCAACGACCTCTGTGGTCTCGGGCATGGATACGCCATGATGGTCGCCGCCGAGCTGCTGAGCGCAAGGCCGACCGATAACCTTCGTTTTTTCAACCGGGGCATCAGCGGCAACCGTATCGTAGACCTCGACGCCCGCATCAAATCCGACATCCTCAATCTGAAGCCCGACCTGCTCAGTATCCTCATTGGCGTCAACGATACCTGGCACGAAAAGACCAGCCGGAACGGGGTGGCCCCAGCCAAGTATGAACGGGTTTACCGTGCCTTGCTCAACGAGGTGAAGGAAGCCTTGCCCGGGGTGAAATTTGTCCTCTGCGAACCTTTTGTTCTCAAGTGCGGTGTGGTGACGGAAGAATGGGTCGTTGAGATCGACGAGCGGCGCACGATTGTCGCCCGGCTCGCCCAGGAATTCGGTGCGAGGTTTGTTCCTTTCCAATCCATGTTTGATGAGGCCGTCAAGCAGGCTCCTCCCGCATACTGGGCTTCCGACGGGGTGCATCCTACTACCGCAGGTCACCTGCTGATGGCCAAATGCTGGCTACAACAAACCGGGAGACCTTGAGAATGGATTCTATGGAAAGTTTGGCGATATCGGTCATTCCATTTTCCAGATCGAATCACAAATCATGAAAACAGTGAGCAGGAATGTCCGATATTCCAACAAACCGATATGAAAAAAAACGAACGATTTCACGCGACCATCGAACGCAAGCCGGTGGACCGTCCCGCTGCCTGGCTGGGCATCCCAGCGCCTGCCGCCATGCCGGCCCTCCTCGAATATTTCGGGGCATCCGATATTGCAGACCTGAAGGCGTCCATCGGTGACGATGTCTGGCCGGTGGAGATTCCCTACCATTCACCGTTCTCCGACGCGATTTATATGGCGTTCGACTTCTCCAAGAAGGGACATATCACAAACGAGGAGCGCACCCTGAATTCGCCTGGCTATTTCGAGGACCTCACCGATCCCTCCGCCGTGGAGGATTATCCGTGGCCTGATCCCACAATGCATATTGATCCCACGGAATGCCGGGCAGTCGTGCATGAGGTGCCATGCGACTACGCGGTTTTGGGTGTTGTGTGGTCGGCCCATTTTCAGGACGCCTGCGCGGCCTTCGGAATGGAGACCGCCCTGATGAACATGGTCGCCGAGCCGGAGGTGTTTCGCGCGGTCATCGACCGCATCGCGCAATTTTACCTCAAGGCGAACGCCATCTTTTACGCTGCGGCCGGCGATCGACTCGACGCCGTGCTTATCGGCAATGACTTCGGGAGCCAGAGCTCGCTTATGCTCTCGCGGGATTTGATTCGGGAATTTGTGTTTCCCGGGACCAAGGCCCTTGTGGAACAGGCAAAATCTTTCGGCTTGAAAGTGATCCACCACTCTTGCGGGGCCATCCGGGATCTGATTCCCGACCTGATCGAAATCGGTGTGGACGCCATCCACCCGATCCAAGCTTTGGCGTCCGGGATGGATGCCTGCGGACTGGCGCGGGATTTTGGGGGCTCCGTATCGTTCTGCGGAGGGGTAGATGCGCAGAACCTTCTGGTCAACGGTGCACCGGAGAACGTGCGGGAGTGCGTGCGCGAACTGAAGTGCCTTTTCCCCACAGGCCTCGTCATTTCCCCTAGCCATGAGGCGATTCTTCCGGACATCTCTCCGGCAAATATCCGCGCGCTCTTCGAGGCTGTAAAGGAAGTATAGACCTGATGATTAAGTCCAATCTCCTCATCCCAACAAAAACCATGAAACGTTACGGATCCATCATCGGTCTGCGTCTAGAAAAATTGGAAGAATACCAGCGATTGCACGAAGCGGTCTGGCCGGAGGTTCTTGCAAAAATCAAGGAGTGCCACCTACAAAACTACTCCATATACGTCCGCAAGTTTCCCGACGGAAACCCTTACCTTTTTAGCTATTTTGAATACACAGGAACAGATTTTGGGGCCGATGCCGCACTCATGGCGGCGGACCCGAAGACCCAGGAGTGGTGGGCAGTCTGCAAACCATGCCAGGAACCGCTGCCCGACCGTGCTGATGGCGAGTGGTGGGCCTCGATGGAGGAAGTTTTTCACTGCGACTGAATTTTTCTGATTCAATCCAATGACCACCAGTCTGCGGAAGTCGTGAAGCCACCCCCCGCGGCAGGAACATCGCGCGCGGACCCAAAGTCATCTCATAAATTTGGAGTGTCTCTTGGGGGGGGGGCGCGCCATTTTGGGGGGAGAATCGGCGGTCATTTTCATGCCGCCGGTTCGAAGCTCGCCCCGCCGGTCCTTGGGGGGCGGCGGGACATTTGCTTTCCGACCGGGAGCGTTCGCTTCCATCGTGCGTGATTTCCCCCGACGGTCGCCATGAATCATTCGGGCCGTCAATGCCTCCCAGTATTCTTTGCCGTTTCAAGGAATTTCGTCATCGGGCACATTGAAACGCTTTTGAATCCCCTCAAATTCCGCGCTTATCGCCCTGTGGGGCCTCTCTTGACTGGCGAATGAGAGGAAGGGATGTTTCTCAGGCTTCTTCGCCGATGACTTCCAGCACCAGCTGACGGGCGTCATCGAGGGCCACGTTCACTCCCCGCTGATCTTCCGCAACCGGTTCGCCCGGCGCGGGCCTTGGGTGCAGAACCCGAGCGGATCCGCTTCCGGATCTTTTCAGCAATGGTTCGACTCCCCTATCGCTGCGCAACGTTGGCGAGTTTGGCGGCAAGCTCAGCCTTTGTGAATGGCTTGGTGAGGATGTCATCCATGCCGACCGCTAGGCAAAGCCTGTGGTTGTCGGGCATCACATTGGCCGTGAGCGCGATGACAGGCACGCGGGTGCCGGATTCAAGCCCTCGGATTCTTTTTGTTGCTTCGAGTCCATCCATGACAGGCATCCGCACATCCATGAGGATGGCGGAAAACTTTCCCGGCGCAAAGGCCTCGACTGCCTCGGCTCCGTTCGCGGCGAATTCCACGCGGTAGCCAAGGCTCCGGAGCATGGTGCCTGCAAGCTTGCTGTTGGTTTCGTTGTCATCGACGACGAGGACGCAAGTGCCTGCGGGGGAGACTGACTCACCGATAGGCGGGTCGTCCGCAGACGGGGGATGTCCGGGAGGAGCGAACCCGATCGGGAGCCGGAAAACAAACGTGCTGCCCTTCCCAGGGACGGATACGACGGTGATCGATCCGTTCATGGCTTCGGCAAGGCACTTGGAAATTGCGAGCCCGAGCCCGGTCCCCTGGAACATGCGACTGCGGGTCGAGTCGGCCTGCGTGAAGGGCTTGAATAGCCTGCCGAGGGTCTCCGGAGGAATTCCGGGGCCGGTGTCCTCAACCGAGAAATTCAGAACCTGTCCCTCTCCCTCGGATGCTGTTGCAACGAGAAGGACTACCGAGCCGGTTGATGTGAATTTGACCGCGTTGCCTAAGAGGTTGATGAGAATCTGGCTGATCCTGCGTTTGTCGCCGGCGATCCGCTCCGGCACGCCGGAAGCCACAACACAGCGAAACTCGATTCCCTTGTCGTCCGCAGATTTTTGAACCGTCTGGATCGACAGATCCACCAGATCCGCGACGGCGAGCGGCGCAATGTGGAGCCGGAGGGCACCCTTTTCAAGACTCGAAAAATCCAGGATATCGTTAACGACCGCAAGGAGATGTTCGCCGCAGTTCTTGATCGTTACGGCATAGCCCCTTTGCTCGTCGTCGAGCGGGGTGGAGGCAAGAATATCGGCGAATCCGAGCACGCCGTTGAGAGGTGTGCGCAGCTCGTGGCTCATCACGGCAAGAAACTCGCTCTTGGCCCCGGATGCCGCCTCGGCCTTGAACGTCAAGTCCCGTGCATTGGCTGCTTCCTTCTCCAAGCGAAGGTTGATCCTCTGCAGTGCCCGGGAATGTCTGGCCAGTTCCGAGAGCGACGGTCGGAACACAAAAATGAACTCCAGCAACAGGACCAGCAATCCCATTGCCAAAATACCCCACTCCAATCTTTGAATCGCCAGTACGCGATCCCGTGCTTCCTTGTCGAACTGGAAGGTGATTGTGTCCATCAGCTCCAGAAAGCGCGGCTCGTTGTCCAGCATCACCCGCGCCACCGCATGCACGCTCTCGGGATCCGACCTGTGCGCCAAAAGGCCTTCCAAGGCCTGCGACATGGCGGCAAAGAACGGCTCGATTCGGGCAAACTGGGCTGCGATATCGGGAGATTGACGAGGGATCTGCAGCTCCAGCTTCTCGTCGCCCCGTTGCAAGCCGAGATGAGCCGCCTTCCATGCGGACAGTGACTCGGCAATTTCCCCGATCCGGCCCTGTGCATCGTCAGGGGTCGCTCGTTCAAGCGTGAGGACGCACTTGGTCAGACGCTGGCTAAGCATTCTCTGGCGTCCGGAGAGATTGATGACCCGCGAGTCGCCCCTCGACCTGTCGATGGAATACTTCATCAGGAAAGATGAGCCCAGCATCGTCAGGGCAATGAACGTCAGTGCGATCCCGTAGGTCACTTTCAGGCGCTTCAACCGCTTCTCGTCGAAAAGAATCATCCGTGGTTTTTCTACACTGGTTACGTAGCGAAATGCCGAGTGGAGATCAAGTTTTCGCGGCGCGCCCCGGAGGAAAGAGAATCGTGCTGGGAGCCGCGTTTATCGCCCTGTGTTGCCCCTCTTCCCAGTCATGCGAGTAGCGATATTGCCGCTCACTCCTCCGCCTTCCAGCAATCGCGCAGCCAGTCACGCCTTGCGACTGCGAAGAACGAGGGTAATTTGAATCAGTTGAAACGAACAATATGAACCTAGAAATCTCTTCCAAAGGACTCTCCGCTGGCCAACCGGCCAAGATTGCTGAACTCGTCAGCTATCAAGACGGTTCCATTGTGAGCCGCGAGATCATCAAGAAGTC
>JBAXXD010000041.1:0-31681 GCA_037128135.1 Verrucomicrobiia bacterium | reverse complement strand
GTCCCGAAGTCATTTCACCGTGCGAGACAAGTTTCACCGCGAGCAACCGCCGCTTTCGCCATCCGTCCGGTTCCTGTGCGTACCGCTCGTCGATTACTTGTGCTATGTCCGGTCTTCCAAGCTTGATTTTAGGTGCAGCCATCAACGCTGTATATCACACAACCCTCGTTGTGTCATGTTGTTTATGCAAAATGGTATGATACCATCTCTTCGAGTGGATTGGATCATTGGCTGGAAGCCAATACTACGTAGCATCGGCATCTTGCCGATGTTCTGAGTCCATTTGTTTTACAGAGTTGGTATGAGGCTCGACAAACGATATATGAAAGGGCGTTGCCCTCGGCGCCCTTGCTGTGGCAGAGAGGATGCCGGGGGCGACATCCCTCCATTGCTTGCGCTTACGCGCGGATCAGGGAACAGGCCGCCTATCGACATTTTGGCGGCGGGGAGGCTCTTCCTCCCGATCAACTGATCTGAAGTTTCCAGGTCGATTCGAGGATCTCTGCTGGAAGCGGGGTCGCGTTGATGGAGGAGCTCAAGTAGTCTTCCAGATGTTCGAGCGACGCGGTGCCGCCGATCGTCGTTCGGATCGCGGGTTCGCTGGCGGCGAGTCGGAGATTGAATTCCGTGGCATTCCGGCAGCCGGCGGCTTCGATCAGCTTGCCGAGGCGTGCGGATTTCGAGCGGCTCTGTTCGTCGGAGGGTCCTCCGCCCAAGGTGCGCAGGGCGAGCGCGGGGATGTTCTTTTCCTGGATTGCTGTCCAAGAGGTATCGCTGCAGTCGCGCTGGCAGGCATTCCAATACAAGATCATGCCCTCGATCAGCCCGCTCTTCATCGCCTCCACGGCGGCATCGGAATTCTGCGGGGTCAGGAAAAGCACAGCCTGCCGGATCAGGCCGCGCGCCCGGAGCGAGGCGAGTTCATCAGCCAGCGGGCCGCCGCCGCGCAGTTGATCCACCAGGTTGCCTGGGTTCGGATCCATGGAAACGAGTTGCGCCACGTCAATGGCATCGAGTCCCAGCCGGCGGCAACTGTCCTCGACCTCAAATCGCATGAGCGGCACCGTGGCGTCACGGACTTTGAGCACCATCCGCGGCACGCGCGAGCGGTCTTCATCAAAGGCCTGACGGAGGACCATGAATGTGAACCCTTGATTGTATGTGGGACTGGAATGAAACCATACCCCGGTCTCCATCGCCCGGCGCGCCACGATCAGATCCCGGGCGACATCAGCCGGATTCCGGCCCAACGACATGCTGCCAAATGTAAACGAGGTAAAAGGAAACATGGCCGCAAGCTACCGGATGAGCCCACAGAATCCAACATCTTCCCGACACATCTTCCCGCGCGGGTCGCTACGGAAGCTTTTCACCCCTTGCCGCGAGGAGGATGCGATACCAGGTGTCGCGGTCGATTTCGATCTCTGCGGCCAGTGCCGCCTTGCGGATGTTTTCGGGCTTCGCGCTGCCGATCACCGGAACCATGCCGCTCGGATGCCGCAGCAGCCAGGCGAGAGCGATGACGGTTCGCTCTGTTCCCAATTCCCGGGCGGCCGCATCCAGCGCTTTCAGAAGCGCGACATGATGCTCGAAATCCGCCGCCTCTTTGGCCGGCTCGAAACCGGTCGCCAGTTTTCCCTGCTGCAGCGGGCTCCACGCCATCGGAGTGATTTTGCGTTCCAGGCACTGGTCGAGCGTGCCGTCGGTGAAGCAGGCCAGCCGCCGGAGATGAACCTCCACCTGATGGGCCTGCAAGGCAAACGGCAGCGCGCTTTGAACCGCCGAAACCAGCGACGGACGGAAGTTGCTGACTCCAAACTCGCGGACTTTCCCCCCGTCGCGCAGTTTCACAAATGCCCGTGCGATTTCCTCCGGGTCGGCCAGAAAATCCGGCCGGTGAAGCATCAGAAGATCGATCGTTTCGATCCGCAGTCGCTCCAGCGACTCTTCCGCCGAGCGGACGATATGGTCGCAGGAAAAATCGTAGCGGTGCGGCTGGCCGGGATTCGGTTCATCTTCAAACCGGATGCCGCATTTCGTCGCGATGACCAGCTTCTTGCGCCAATCCGGATGCAGCTCCAGAGCCTTTCCAAAAATCGACTCGCAGGCCGTGTCGCCATAAATATCGGCGTGGTCGAAAAATGTGTAGCCGGCGTCAACAGCCGTCTCGAGGGCAAGAATCCCGTTCTTGATCACTCCGGCATCGACCTTGGTGCGGTCCCAGGAACCGGAAATCCGCATGCACCCGTAAGCCAGCCGCGAAACCTCGATCCCGCTCGTCCCAAGAAGTTGAAATTTCATGCGGGGATTCCATCCGGAAACCATCCATCAAAAAAGCAAATTGTTGGTGCCTGGGTTTGAAAGGTGCCCCGAATGGGACTGGTTGTTTGGGGAAGCGGCATCTTGCCGCTTCCTTACAAGCACCTTTGAAGCGGATTACTCGCGAAAATACGGCGTCGGCCGGTCGCCACGGCGGCCCGGCCCGCTGGCGTATCGCAGCCCCAGCGTGGCGGCATTTTTTTGCATCCAGGCCGTCAGCGACGTCTTGCCGGCGGGCAGCGCGTCCACATAAAGCAGCCCGTCCATCAAGGCGCGGATTTCATCGCGCGTGATGAATGTGTCGCGCATCACCCACCCGACGAGTTTGCACATGAGGAAGCCGATCCCCGGCGGCACGCCAACCAGCCAGCGCCGGCACCCGATCGCGACGCCCACGGCCTCCACCAGTTCGCGGTAGGAAAATGTTTCCGGCCCGATCGCATGGATGATGGTGTTTTCCGACTTCATCCCTTCGGCGACCGCCAGCGCCGCCAGATCATCCACATGAATCGGTTGAAGCCGGTAGGAACCGTCGCCAAAGAGACCAAAAACGGGAAACCGCCGGATCGTCCAGGCAATATTGTTGATGAGAATATCCTCGCGTCCGAACAGGACGGCCGGCCGCAAGATCGCATAGGACAGCCCGCTTTCCTGCAACGCCCGCTCGAGCCGCGCCTTACCGGAATAATATTCCATCGGCGAGTCTTCCGCCGGGTTCGTGATGCTGACGTGAACCACGCGCCGGACACCCGCGCGCCGCGCCGCGTCAAACAAAGCCAGCGTGTTTTGCACCGCCCGGTCCCGGGTGAATCCCCTCTGGTTGAAGCGCACCCAGTAAGTATTGTAGAGCACGTCCACCCCGGCCAGTGCCGCCGCCAGCTTGTCGGGTTCGGCAAAGGAAAGCGGGAAGGCCCGGATCTTGCCAGAGAGCGAATCCGCCCGGCCAGCGGAGTTCGTCAGCGTGACAACCGTCCGCCCCTGCTCCAGCAACCGGCCCGCGATGTAGCGGCCGGAATAACCAAACGCCCCCGTCACCGCATGGATTTCTTTCATCTTTCTGGCCGATCAAACCAGCGGCCGTGCTCGCGGATGAGTTCCACGAGCCGGTCCACGGCCTCGGCCTCCGGGATGTTGAACCGGACCGCCGTCCTGCCGACGTAGAGGTTGACCTTGCCCGGAGCGCCGCCGACGTAGCCGAAATCCGCGTCGGCCATTTCGCCGGGTCCGTTCACAATGCAGCCCATGATCGCGATCTTGACCCCTTTGAGATGCAGGGTGGCCGCCTTGATCCTCGCGGTCGTCTCCTGGAGGTTGAAGAGCGTGCGCCCGCAGCTCGGGCACGCAACGTAGTCGGTTTTGAAGATCCGCACGCCGGCGGCTTGAAGGATGTTGTAGGCGAGCGACTGAGACTCCTCGCTCTGGACAAGAATCGCATCGCCAATGCCATCGCAGAGCAGCGCGCCGATGTTTGTCGCGGCAGTCAGGAGGGTGTTTTCATCAACGAGCAGGATCGGGTGCCGCGGGTCGAGGCGGGCGGCGAGCATGCGGAACGCGGGGATGACGTTGAGGTCGCAGGAATCGGAGACCGTCACTAAGCGCGCATCAGGCAAGGCATTCGCCGAGGCGACCGCCGCATCATCGCGCGGGTCGATCTCCAGAAGGTCGGCTTCCTCGCAGAGGATCTCCGGAGAAAAATCGCCCGCGCTGGAAAGCTTGTTGAAGTCCGCCCGGCGGGCCGCAACGCGGACGATCTCCTGTCCGCCCGTCGGGATGCCGGCGGCCAGGATTTTATGCGAGGCGCGTCTCGCGTAAGAAAACGGATCGAAGGGGAGTGCCGCAGGTGTCCAGCTCGTTTCGGCACAATGCCCCGCCGCAAGATCTGGAGGGCGCTGCTCCGTCAGCGCCGACTTCTCCGATCCAAAACATGGGACGGCACGGAGGCCATCCCTCCAGGGAACCACAGGGGGCACGGGCGTCCCGCCCGTCGTCGGAATGCTCTCACAGGCGGGACGCCTGTGCCCCCTGTTATTTGCGAGGGCGACCAAGGCCTTCGCGACAGGGATTTCAAAAACGGAATCTTCCGTAAGCGAGACCCGGATCGTATCGCCGATCCCGTCGGCCAGGAGGCTCCCGATGCCGATCGCACTTTTGATCCGCCCGTCCTCGCCGTCGCCCGCCTCGGTGACACCAAGGTGGATCGGGTAGTTCCAGGGAGAAAAAGGATGAAGGATGAAGGATGAAGGATGAAGGGAAGAATCCCGCGCATCGCGCGGGGCAGTCATTCCACATTCCGCGGAGCGGGAAGCCATTTCGCATTCTTGGAGCCTTGCGACAAGCAAGCGGTAGGCCTGGATCATGACCTTTGGGTTCGAGGCCTTCATCGAGAAGACGAGCTCGTGGAAATCGAGTTCGCGGGCGAGGCGGGCGAACTCGATCGCGCTTTCGACCATCCCGGCCGGGGTGTCGCCGTAGCGGTTCATGATCCGGTCGCTCAGGCTGCCGTGGTTCACACCGATCCGGATCGAGACGCCGCGATCCTTGCACAGGCGCACGAGCGGGGCAAACCGGTCGCGGATCCGCCCGATCTCGGCCTCGTATTCGGAATCCGTGTATTCGCGGACGGCGAATTTTTTGGAATCCGCGAAATTGCCGGGATTGATCCGGATCTTGTCTACCCAGAGCGCGGCCTCCAGAGCGGCTTCGGGCTTGAAATGGATGTCGGCGACAAGCGGGATCGTGCAGCCGGCGCGGCCGAGCGCGGCGCGGATGTTCCCGAGGTTCTTCGCGTCGTTGACCGTGGGGGCGGTGAGGCGGACGATCTCGCATCCGGCCGCGACGAGCCCGAGCGTTTCGCTCACGCAGGCGGCGGTGTCCATCGTGTCGCTGGTGAGCATCGACTGGACGCGGATCGGGTTGCCGCCGCCGATGGCGGTCGTCCCGATGCGGACCTCGCGGGTCGGGCGGCGTCCGGCAAACGGGCGATAGACCGGCTCCATGGCCTACTTCGATTTTTCGGCCGCCGGCGGCTTCGGGATGAAGATGTCTCCCACGTCGTAGAACGTCAGGTAGAGCATGAACCCGATCAGCGCGAGCGCGCAGCCGGTCTGCACGAACTCGAGCACGCGGACGTTGATCGGCTTCCGGCGGATCTTCTCGATGATCGCCAGCGTGATGTGCCCGCCGTCGAGCACGGGAAACGGCAGGAGGTTGAGCAGCGCGAGGTTGACGTTGATCAGCACGCTGAACGCGAGCGCGATCCGCCAGCCGTTTTCATTTTCAAAGATCTGGTAGTAGAGGCGCATGATCCCGACCGGCCCGCTGAAGTGGGCGGCCTTGACGTCGGACTTCGACGAGAAGAGCGCGTCAACCATCCGGAAGATGCTGGTCGCGGCGTCCTTCACCTGCGTGACGGGATCCGGATATACCAGCGTCGTGCGGCCCCATTCGATCCCGAAATTCACGGGGGCGGATTTCGGCGACTCGGGCGGGAGTGAGAGGGTCAAAGCAACCGGCACGCCTCCCCGTTCGACCGCGACCGCAAGCGACTTGCCGCGGTTCGCATTCACGAACACCCCGATCTCATCGAGGTTGTAGATCGGTTCGCCGTTGATCGCGGTGATCAGGTCGCCGGATCGGAATCCGGCCTTGTCGGCAAGCCCCCCCCGGACGACGAATCCGACTCCGGGAATCAGGCGCGGCCCGACCTGGATCTCACGGAGGGATGGCCGCCGCCAGTTCGAGGACTCGGGCTTGGTCCAACCGGTGGGGATCGTGATCTCCTGGCCTTCGCGCCTCACGGTAAACGCGATCGTCGCCCCCTCGCTGCGGACGATCCGCCACTTCACGCTGTCCGTGCCGCTCAGGAAATGCTTCACCGGCCGTCCGTCCACCGCAAGGATCTGGTCGCCCACGCGGAGCCCGGCTTTTTCCGCGGGTCCGCCCTCTTTCACATAGCCGATCGTCGTCGAGTCGAACTCGCTCTGCGGCTTGCCGACAAACCACACGACGCAGGCCATGGCGAATGCCAGCCCGAAGCTGAAGAGGGGCCCGGCCGCCGCCACGATGATCTTGTCGAGCGGCTTCACCGGCGGAAGCTGGTCGCGTGACTGCTCGACCTTCCCCTCGAGCGCCTCCATCGGGGCGAGCTGGGGGATCGCCACAAACCCGCCCGCCGGAATCGAGCCGAGACGGTATTCGACCCCGCCAATCGTTTTGCTCCAGATCGGCTTCCCAAACCAAATCGCAAATTTCTCGACGATGAGCCCGCGCCACTTCGCCGCCAAAAAATGCCCGAGCTCGTGCACCACAATCAGCAGGTTGAAAATCAGGATGACCTCGAGGCAGATGAAGAGGAATTTGAGGATGGCGAAAAACATGGCTCGGACATCTTCGCCGCGAATCCGAAAAAATCAATCAGTTGCGGAAAATCCCGGCAATTTCGATCCGGAGGCCCTCCCCAATGATTACGATCTCGAACCGTAGAAGCGGCATCTTGCCGCTTGGGGCTTTCCGGCAAGCGGCAAGATGCCGCTTCTACAAAAGCACCCGATCAGCCACGCAGTCCGGGGGATCGTAATGATTGGGAAGGCCCGAAAAGAGGGGCGGCCCACATTCGATCCGTTGGAATCCCAAGACCGGCAGACGCGAACCCGTGCCGAGGCACAACGAGATCTCCACAAATTACGCCGTCACCACTTCGACGCGGGGAAAAACCCCGAGTTTGCGGAGAAGGTCTTCGCAATCATCCCAGCCAAGGCCAAAGGCGCGCACGTCGGCGACACCGATGCGGGCAATGACAGACGAAAGCGTTTTGGCGTCGCGGTC
This sequence comes from Verrucomicrobiia bacterium, assembly GCA_037128135.1. Classification (GTDB taxonomy): domain Bacteria; phylum Verrucomicrobiota; class Verrucomicrobiia; order Chthoniobacterales; family Terrimicrobiaceae; genus QYQL01. The sequence continues at coordinate 24,538 of JBAXXD010000041.1, read as the reverse complement.
GGCAAGTTCGCCGTCCATCAGCACTCTCTCCGCCCAATCTACCAACTGTGCCAGCGAAATCTCATGATGAAGATAAGCGGCGATCTGATCGGCGACGGTTTGTTTCGTGATCGTCATGGTGGCATCCTACACTTTCCGGTGGCCTTTATCCACCGGGCACTTCTTCTCATTCTGATTGCGTGTGCTCATGCGCCCCTGCCATGCGATTGCGGATCACTGACAACGCATCAAGAACACCCGATTCTCCTGCTTCGGTCAAGGCGACGGCGGCGAAATCTCTCAGTTGCAGCGACCCGGCGAGGTCTCCGTACCGGGAGGGCGAACCTTTGACTCGCTCGCTCCCGCGAGTCTCACCCTCCGTGTCGGGAGGGCGAACCTCCGTGTGAGCCGACATATAATAAGCAGGAAAAGTCGGATGCCAGTTCCCCGCCGCGCCGGAGATAACGATCGAGACATCCCGGCGGCATGAAGAGTTGCGCCTTTCGGGCTGCGGGTGTATGGAGTAGCCATGACCCTCACCGCCGTTGTGTATCCCGACTCCCAGAGCGACTGGCTCGTGGCATTCAATCCCGAGACCGGCACAACCACCCAGGGGAAAACCACAGAGGAGGCGGTTGCCAACCTGAAAGAGGCCACCGAGCTTTTCCTTGGGGAGTTTCCTACTTCGATGAACCGCCATCCGGTGCTTACCACGTTCGAGGCGGCGGTGGCTCATGCCTAAATTGCCCTGTGTATCGGGATAGGAAGCCGTCAAGGCCTTGTCACGACTCGGCTTTGTGTTTGTGCGCCAAAAGGGCAGCCATGCCATTCTTCGCAGAGGAAGCTCCGGTTGCGTGGTGCCTATGCACGATGAAATCTGCCAGGGAACATTGCGCGACATCCTCAAACAGGCCGGGGTGACCGAGGACGATTTGCGGGATTCGTTGTAGAGAGGCCCAGCGTTCCTATCGGAATTTCCGGAGAAATTTGTTTGGCGCACATTTCATTTTGAAGTGGCGCAGACCGGCAGCGTAGACTTGTTCCTGATAGTTGACATGAACACATCCAAGCCCCGCGCCGGTGCTGGCCAAGCGGCCCAGCAGACTGCCGGAAATCCCGAAAAAAATGATGTCGGTTTTTCAGACGGCTGGGAAAAGTCTGGCTGAAAACAACTATTCCGCAGCCAGCCGGGAGGCAAGCTCCCGCGCCGCGCGGTCGGTCTCGATGAGCTGTTCGAGATCCGGGTGATCGGCGTGCGGGCAGCCGTCCATCGCCCGCGCAACGATCTCCCAGATTTGCGGAAACCGGATCCGGCGGTCGAGGAACGCCGCGACCGCGATCTCGTTGGCGGCGTTGAGGACGGCGGGAAGCGTGCCGCCCCGCGTGCCGGCCGCGACAGCGAGGTCGAGCGCCGGAAAATCCTCCCGGCGCGGCGCCTCGAAATCCAGCCGCCCGATCTCGGCAAAATCCAGCGGCCGCAGCGAGTTTGGCACGCGATCCGGCCAGGTCACCGCGTAGTGGATCGGGAAGCACATGTCCGGGCGGCTGAGCTGGGCGAGAGTCGAGCCATCCACGAACTCGACCATCGAGTGAATGATGCTCTGCGGGTGGACGACGACCTCGACGCGGGCGATCGGCACCCCGAAGAGCCACTTCGCCTCGATCATCTCGAGCGCTTTGTTGAAGAGCGTCGCGGAATCCACGGTGATCTTCCGGCCCATCTCCCAGGTCGGATGCCTCAGCGCGAGCTCGGGGGTGATCGCGTCGAACTCCTCCCGCGGCGTGTGGCGGAACGGCCCGCCGGAGCATGTCAGCACGAGCCGCCGCACGCCCGCAATCTCCCGGCCCTCGAGACATTGAAAAATCGCGTTGTGCTCGCTGTCCACCGGCAGGATCCGGACGCCGGCTTTTTTTGCGGCAGCCGTCACCACCTCGCCGGCCATGACGAGGATTTCCTTGCTGGCCACGGCGATATCTTTCCCCGCCTCGATCGCCGCCAGCGCGGGCTTCAAGCCGTCCGTCCCCACGATCGCGATCAGGACAAGGTCGGCCTCCGGAAGGGTGGCCAGTTCGACCAGGCGCTCGATGCCATCCGGCCCGTCGGTGCGGACGCATCGGGCGTTTGGAAAATCCGCCGCGGCCCGCGCGAGCGCCCCGGCATTCCGGTGGGCCGAGAGCCCGACGACCTCCATGCGCTCCGGGATGTCGCGGGCCACTTTCAGCGCGCTCTGCCCGATCGAGCCGGTGGCACCCAGGATGACGACGCGGCGCTTTTTCATCAGATGCCGAGGACGAACCTCATGTAGAAAAACAGGAGCGGGGAGGTGAAAAGCAGGCTATCGATCAGATCGAGCGTCCCACCGATCCCGGGCAGGAGGCTGCTGGAGTCCTTCGTGTTCGCTCCGCGCTTGACGACGGATTCCGCCAAGTCCCCGATGACCGCGGCGAAGCCGAGCAGGAGCCCGAGCGCCACGACGTCATCAAACCGGAAGGCGGACAGCTTTTCGGGCATCAGCACATAAAGCCAGCACGCCGCGATCAGCGAGGTCAGCAAGGCCCCGGCGAAGCCCTCCCATGTTTTGTTCGGACTGATATGGGGAGCGAACGGATGCTTTCCAAAAAGGCTTCCGAACACATAGGCCCCCATGTCGCTGAACTTCGTCACCATCACCAGGAACAGCACATAATACTGCCCGGTCGCCGCCCCCTCGGCCGTCGGCGGGGTCAGGTAGATGATTTTTGTGATGAAGCCGAGAAGCCACGGGATGTAAAGGAGCCCGAAGACCGTGTAGCTCATCGCCCGGAGCGGATCGTGCGACGCCCCGCGGAACATCTGCCTCGCAAAAATGACGATCAGGAAAAGCACGAGCACCACGAGCTCGAAGTCGTAGGCCCGCTCGGGGCCGTGCGCCTTCATCAGAAGGAACCCGCCGCCGAGCAGCACCGCCGCGCAGAGCAGGCCGGTCAGCGTGAAAACTCCGATCCCGTCGCCCTCGAGCATCCGGTAATATTCCCAAAGTGCCATCAGCCCAGCGAAGGCCAGCAGGCAGAAAAACCCGCCCTCATGACCGGAAAAAACCGTGGCCAGCATCAGAACCCAGAGCCCCACCGTGCTCGAAAGGCGCAGGGCAAATGTGATCTGCTTGGATGTCATGCCGTCCCTTCGGAATTCTTGAACACGTTCCGTGTTCCGCTACGGGAAAATCCGTTTCCGGGGTCAAAAGATGCGAGCATGGCCGTCCGTTGAAACAATCAGAGCCGCACCGAACCGGCAATCCCGAAAAGGCTTCACAAGCACGAAGCTAAGGCTGATATTTTTCCATGCGGTTCGGGCCTTGGCAGTCAAAAAATCCGAACTGGGAAGAGGGCAGGTCTTCACTACAAGCACTTTTGAGACCCGACCCCCTGTGTCTATGCGGGTTCGCGGGCTTCCACCACTGAAAACAGTCGGTTTTTGCCGCGAGTTGAGAAAGACGGGGTAAGGCTGTGGCTCAGGCGTCCCGCCTGCGCCACTCTGCGCTCAGTGAACAACATGGGACTTAGCCCGGGGCGGCGGGCCTTTTCACCCCTCCCGGCTTCGTCATTTTCCCTTTGTCGGCGGCCGCCGCATTCGCACGGGCAGCGGCCAGGTCTCCCGACATTTCCTTGACGGAGCGGGTTTTGATCCTCGCGGCACCGGGCGTGGCCAGCAGGCGGACGCGCGTCCCATGTTTTTCGTGCCGTTTGAGGTTTGATGCCGCCACAGCGGCCGCCTTCCTGTATTGCGGGAGCCAGGGCCGCTGGGCCACGACCATCTCGTCAGTCATCTGGCAGATCTCCTCGGGATTGCAAACCGCGCCTGCCAGCGGATCGTGCAGCATGGCCTGCTTGAGCAGCAAGAGATCCCCTTTCACGGCGGCCTCGACCCCCATTTCCTGGACGCGCACCGAGGCGGAGCACGTGGCGGCGCAGGCCAGCGGCAAATCGCCGACCACCGGCATGCCGATGCCATTGCCGTCCACATATCCCGGTATCTCGACGACGCAACCATCGGGGAGATTGGTGATATGCCCGTTGTTGATCACGTTGAAGTGCCCGCGATAGGCACGCCCCGTTTGCAGGGACTCGATGATGTATGAACCGTGCTCTTCGCTGCGGTTGGAGCCGGCGATCACCGGAGCCTCCTCCTTCAGCCAGTTCGGATAATCGGTCTTGAACCAGTTCCTCCCCTCGGTGCAGACACGCAGGTAGCCGCCGGTCTCGCCGTTGATCCACGACGAGAGGTCGATCCATTTTTTGATCTCCTTCGTGCGCTTGCGATACCACGGCAGGTATTCGCTAAGATGCCCGTTGGATTCCGTGCTGTAGTATCCGAACCGGCGCAGCACGTCGATGCGGACTTTTTCCGTCCGGGAGTATTCCGGGTGAGCGGCGAAAAGCTCCGGCAGGAGGGGGACCATGTCCCGCCCGCGCCATCGAACTCGGGTGAACCAAGTCTGGTGGTTGATCCCGGCGGCGATCACGTCCACATCCCTCCGGTGAAGGGTGGCATCGCCGGCCAGAAGGCCATTCTTTTTTGCCCACCGCTCGATGCAACTCGTGATCTGCCAATGACCCCCTTGAACGCCGTGGCACAACCCCACCGTCCTCACGCCTCCGTATTTGTTGCAGGCCCAGGTGTTCATCGCCATGGGATTGGAATAGTTCAGGAAAAGGGCCCCCGGCTTCGCCACCTCCCGGATATGGCGGCAGAATTCCAGCAGCACGGGAATCGTGCGCTGCGCATACATCAGGCCCCCGGCGCAAAGCGTGTCCCCCACGCATTGGTCCACCCCGTATTTGAGCGGAATGTCGATGTCCGTCTGAAAGGCTTCAAGCCCACCCTGCCGGATCATGCAGATCACGTAGTCCGCCCCGGTGATCGCCTGGCGCGCATCGGTCGTCGTCTCCACGCGTGCGGGGAGTTTGTTCGAGCAGATGTCTCGAAGGCACAGGCGCGACACCATGTCGAGATTCCCCGAATGGATGTCCATCAGGGAAAAGACGGTGTCCTGGAGTTCCGGAACGGCCAGAATGTCCTGCATTAACCGGCGAGTGAAGCCGATGGAACCAGCTCCAAGCATGGTGATTTTTATGGGCATGGTAGATTTGTGAACGACCCGCAAATATATATTCCAGAACGATCCGAATGAAATGCTGGATGATGGGATTCCTGTGCAATACATATCCTATTTGTGATTTCGCTTGCAGCGCATTTGACCCGATGGAACGGGCCGTCCTTTACCCGGCATTTGTCCCTTGGCGAGAACGGAAGCCTCAGCATGGGATTTGAAACAGTCGCCGCCGGGGACTCCTACCGGTGGGACGGGATGCGGCGGGGCGGCCACGCGAAGCGCCCGCATTGGATTTTTCAATACACGCTTTCGGGATGGGGGCTCTTCGAATCCGGGGGTTCCGCGAAGAGGGTCGATGCCGGGCAGGCCTTTTGCGCGCGGATTCCTTCCCATCATCTCTACCGCAACGATGAGGCCTGCGGGAAATGGACGTTTGTCTGGCTGATCGTGAGCCACCCGTATGTGGTGGAACGCCTTCTTAAACACGCGAACTTGGTGAATGTTGTGGTCGAGTGGCCGGAAACCTCCGCCGTGATCCGCGCTGCAGCCTCGCTGCTCCTCGACTGCCGGGAAGAGAGCGATCCATTCGATGTCGAAAATGCGGTCCTCCACTGGATGATCGAGATGGAGCGCTCGGCCTTTTCGAGGCGTCATCCCGCAGGGGAACGCGAGCGGTTGATGAACTTCGTGCGGGCTCGTGTGGTGGAACACCTCACGGCCTTCGTGCCGGTGGAAGATCTTGCCAGGGCCTGCAAGATGAACCGATCAAACTTCGCCCACCATTTCCGCAAGACCACCGGAGTGTCACCGGCAGCGTTCGTCCGCAGGATCCGCCTGGATGAAGCCGTCCGGCTGCTGGCCCGGAAAAACCTTTCCGTCAAGGAAGTCGCGGCACAAACGGGATTCGCCGACGCGAATCACCTCTGCAAAGTGTTCCGAGCCCACATGCGAATTTCGCCCGGCACTTACCGGCGCTTGTGATCAGTTCGCCGCAGGCTCGACGTTCACGCGGCGGCCGGCACGGTCGAACTTCACGTTCCCGTCCTGGGGCACCCAGATCGTGTAGTCACGCCCGAGCCCGAACGATCTGGAGCCAGACGCTTGCGAGAATAGGCCCTGCGCAGGCCTGAAACCCACTCGGCAAGGCCACTGTTCTCTTCCCAACGTTGCGGCACGAGGCAATCCCCGTGAGTCAGCTTGTATTGAAGCAGCTCAAAAAACATCACGTCCCGATGTTTCGCGCGCGCGGAACTTTCCGCCTTGTGCTGCTAAAGGCGCGCGCTTTCTTGATCTGCCAACATTTGGCAACGTCTCCCCCTGGAAACCAAGCGTATTTCCCTGCCACACAAAGCCAATTTCGTTTAGGGCATTGATTCGGGCTTCGCTCAAGTTTCCTCGTTCCTTCGCTTTCCGCTGATCCAGCATCCAGCGGTTGATTCTCTGCTTCTCCTTGTCCACTATGTGAATCACCCCGGCACCTTGCGCTGTGACGCAAGCTCAAGCCCATCCAATATCTCCTGCTCGCCTGCGTCAGGACGACGAAACCCACTTCTCTTTTTTTCATGCTTTTTATTTCAACGGCACGGGCAGAGTTTGTTCCGCTTTTTCTCGCTGATCCCTCATTCTAATGCCGCTCCAGAATAAGGAAATTCCGCCCTGGCACGAAGCCTTGACCTCACCCCGGCATTTTTCTATTGGTGAGACACCATGAACTATCGTCAGCGTTTCCTTGCTTTTGCAAATTTCGAACCCGTTGACCGCATTCCCCGCTATGCCAACTTTGTCGCCGACCTCAACCAGCGGATCGTGGCCAAGCTGGGGACCTCGGAGCTGGGAAAGCACTTTGATATGGATTTTGCCGGTGGCGCCGGGCTGACCCCGCCGCCCGGCTTCAACTTGCCGGATTATGCCGCGTATCACCCGGGCAAGGTTCCCGGCAAGGACGGCTTTTCGATTGATAGCATTGGGTGCGGGCACCAGACTGCCGGGTTTTATCATTTTACGGAATACATCAGCCCCCTGCGGAACGCGGAGAAGTTCGAGCAAATTGAAAAGTATCCCATTGTTAGCAATGACGGATGGTCCGACGAAGCTATGCGCAAGGCCGGCCAAGAGGCACATGCCCAAGGCCGGGCGGCGGGCATTTTTATCGGCCACATGTATGAAAACGCCTGGCAGGTGCGCGGGTATGAGCCGTTCCTGGAGGACTTGCTCGTTCAGCGGGAGTGGGCTGAGCTGCTGCTGGATCGGTTTTGCGAGAATAACCTTCGCTCCGCGGTTGCGGCCGCCAAGGCCGGCTATGACTACATTCGCACGGGCGACGACGTGGCCAACCAGAATGCCATGATGTTTTCCCCGGAAATATGGCGGGCCGTCATGAAGCCACGCTGGGCCAAGGTGATCGCCGCCGCGCGGGCCGTCAAGAGCGACATTCACGTGTGGTATCATTCCGACGGCAATGTCTGGGATATCCTGGACGATATCGTGGAGATTGGCATCACTATCCTAAACCCGGTTCAGCCTGAGTGCATGGATCCGGTGGCGATCCGCAAGCGGTTTGGCAAGCGCCTGGCCTTTGACGGGTGCGTCGGGACGCAAACCACCTTCCCGTTCGGCACAACGGATGACATGCGGCGGGTCGTGCGCACGCTGGCCGAAAGTTTGCAGGCCGAAAAAGGCGGGCTCATGCTTTCGCCCACCCATGTCCTGGAGCCGGAAGTTCCGATCGCAAATATTGAAGCCTTTTTCGATGAGTGCGACCGCGTCACGGAAAAAATCTACTTCCAAGCCAATCAATAGAAAAAATGAATCATTCTTTTAGACTCAAGGAAATCGGGCCTGTCCCAACCCGCACTTCGCAGGAAATCCGGGGCTCGCGCATCGGCATTGGTTTCGAGACTCTGGACCGCGAGCTCTTCAATCCCGAGCGGTGTTACGACCAGCTCTCGCAGACGGGCGCGAAGTGGGCGCGCTGCCAGACCGGCTGGAACCGATGCGAGACGGTCAAGGGACAGTTCGACTTCCAATGGCTTGATGACGTCGTCGACAACCTGCTGGTTCGGGGGATCGAACCGTGGTTCAATGTGGGCTTCGGCAACAAGCTCTACATGCCCGACGCCCCGGGCGAGGCGGCGGTCGGCTGTGTTCCCGTGCTCTACGGCCCCGAAGCGCAGGAGGCTTGGCGGCTCTTTTTGCGCAAGCTGACCGAACACTTCAAGGGGCGCGTCCGGCGCTACGAAATCTGGAACGAGGCGAACCACCCAGGGTTCTGGTGGCCGGGCAAGTCCTCGGCAAAGGAATACACGCAGCTCGTGGCGATGAGCGCCGGTGAGATCAAGGCGGTGGACCCGGACGCCTTCATCAGCGCCTGTTCCGCGGGGTGCGCGTGCCAGTTCATCCTCGATGCCTTGCGCGAGGGGATCGGCGCACATATCGGCGCGTTCGCCATTCATCCCTACAGCACCGTTCCTGAAATGAACTACGCAGAAGGGGTCGCCGCCCTCCGCTCGCAGTTCCGGCAATATGCTCCCCATGTGGAGCTTTGGATGGGCGAATGCGGCTGCCCGTCGCAGACCTACGGGCACAACGACGAGTGGCTCAACCTTTTCAACATGGACGAGACGAAGCAGGCAAAGTGGATGCTGCGGCGGTTGTTGACCGACCTCGCCCTGGGGCTGGAGCACGTCTCCTATTTTCATGCCACTGACTTGATGGAAAAGGAATACCGTCAGGCCAACGGCGAAGTGCGCAAGCCGGTCATGACGGGGCTGCTGCACGGGAAGGTTTACACGCCCAAGGAGGCGTTCCATTCGTTTGCCGGGATTTGTTCCCTCTTCGACGCCCAGACCCGGCCCGCCGCCCTTTCTTGTCACTGCTTCGCGAGTCTCGGGCGCTGCGAATCCAAGCTCGTGGAGGTGGCGATAAAGAAGCTCACCTTCGAGCGCAACGGCTACCCGCTCTACGCCTACTACCTGCCCGAAGACGTCCAGCTTGAGACGCCCGTGAGGAATAACATCGGCCTCTCTATTCTGGACGATGCGCCCCGCAAGATAGACGAGCCGGTTCTCGTCGACCTCCTGCAAATGAAAGTCTTCGCCATCGAAAGCATGAAGCCGGGAGCGTGGGCCTTCGCCGATATTGAGGGCCTTCCGTTGGCCGATTACCCTCTCATCATCACCGACCGGAAAGCGCTCGGCTAACGCAGCCGCATCTCAACTGGAAGCGCTCTAATCGCCGGAAACGGGGGTGCATTTCTGAAGGTTGCAAAAAGCTGAACGACACTTTCTTTTGTGGGCAAAAACAGGCCGCGCCATAGCCTGTCGCGGTTCAGCGCAGGGAAGTGGATGAGGAAAATCGCGAGCATCCTCGAAACGGCTTCACTGCTCAAGCAAGATATTAGCTCCACTTTTGAGTGCCTTCGCCTGATACTGTGATTCCATGAAGAGGACTTCTGCTCGTTTTGACGTTGTTGTGATCGGTGGCGGTCTCGCCGGCACGTGTGCGGCGATTGCCGCGGCGCGGCACGGAGCCCGCACCATTTTGATCCAGGACCGGCCGGTCCTTGGCGGCAACAGTTCGTCCGAAATCCGAGTGACTCCGCACGGGGCCGCACGCACTCACCCTTATGCAGCCGAAACCGGCATCGTCGCAGAGGCCTTGCTCGCAGAGCGCCGACGCTGCCATGTGGCTCCCATGGAGAACGGTTGGACCAACAGCCAATGGGACTTGACTCTCTACGACCTTGCGCAGCGAACTCCCCTGCTGACCCTCCAGCTCAATACAACTCTTGCCGATGTGCTCTTGGCGGATGGCAGCCGCGGGACGGCCCTGGATCCGGATGATCAAACCGTCACCATCGCGAACGGCTACCGCGAGCGCCCGGCCATCAATCCCTCGCGCCGGATCGCCTCGATCGAAGCGCGTGTCGCCCATGCCGAAACCCTTCTGGAAATCACGGGACGCCAATTCATTGATTGCACCGGCGATGGGATTCTCGCCCATTTGGCTGGATGTTCCTGGCGCTGGGGTTCCGAAGGGCGCGAGGAGTTCGGTGAACTCCATGCCCCGGCGGTCCCTGATGCCTTTGCGATGGGCAGTTCCATCCAGTTTTATTGTCACGACGCCGGTCGACCCATCCGGTTTTCCGCTCCGCCCTGGGCCAAACCATACGATGACGCATCATTTTTCTGGGGAAAAGGGGGACGCGATCCGAACAACCCGCGAGGCGGGTTCTGGTGGCTCGAGATCGGCGTTCCTTTTGATGTGATCACCGACAATGAACTGATCCGTCACGAATTGACCTCCCATGTTCTTGGCGTCTGGGACTGGATGAAGAACAAGGATGATAGGATGAAAGAGGCCTGCTCAAATTACGTCATTGATTGGATCGGACAGGTTCCCGGAAAACGTGAAAGCCGCCGCATTCTCGGGCGCCATCTGATTCATGAAAACGAGCTTTGCAGCGACCATTCTTTTCCTGACGAAATCGCGTATGGCGGGTGGTATCTCGATATTCATGCGCCGGGCGGGCTGCAGGCCAAAGAGGCTGAGCTTATAGTTGCTGAAGGTTATGCCAGCGCCGGACACAAAGATTATGTCGGACCGTATGGGTTGCCGCTCTCCATACTCCAGAGTCGGGACATCGACAACCTGGGTTTTGCCGGGCGGAACATCAGCGCAACAAAGTCCGCCCTTGGTTCCACGCGCGTCATGAACACCTGCGCGGTTCTCGGACAAGCGATTGGCACGGCTGCCGCAATCGCCTGCCGCTCCAGTTCTGACCTGTGTGAATTGTCCGAGGATGCGGTTCATACCGTCCAGCAAACTCTTCTTCGTGACGGCGTTTTTCTCCCGCATGTCATGGCAGCAGACAGGCGTGATCATATCCGCACAGCTGCCATGGCCGCCGGCTCCGAGGCCGTCTTGGAGCGGGTTGAGCCTCAACGTCCAAGTAGCCTGGTCCCTTCACCCGCTGAATCGGAGCAGTCTGGTGACCTTGCCCAGGCTATCCCCGTGCACGGGACGCACCTCAAGTCACTGGCTCTCTGCCTCAGCCTGAACCGCTCCGAGCCGGCTTCCGTCCGCCTGCGAGTTGCGCATATCAGCTCCATCTGGGATTATAAACGGGATGATGCAAGAGTCCTGGCTGAAGCCACCCTGAAGGTGCCTCCCGGGGTGTCCCGCTGGATCGAGTGGCCACTCGATCTCCAGCTTCCGAAGGAATTGCACAGTGGCGGGTATGTGCGGTTGGAGCTTCAAACGGATGATCCTGGCAAATTGACTTGGGAGACCAGTTCGCTCCCGGCTATGGCCTGCCCTGCCTATGTGCTCCTGCCTTGTGGCGATCCGGGAAAGCGCGGGGAGCGTTACCACCGTCATAAAGGAAATGGCAGCACCTTTGCCTTTGCTGTTTTTCCGCCGCAGCCCGTTTTTAGTGTCGAACTTGCTCGGTCGACAGCTAACCGTCCCTGCCGGGATGCCGGAATGTGGCGCAGCGAGCCCTCCTTGCCGCAGTCGTTGACCGCGACCTGGAAAGAGCCTGTTTCCTTGCGGCAAATTGAACTTCATTTTCCCGGAGATTTACTCACAGAGCTATCCGTGCGCCCGCCGCTCTCGGTCGATGCGGAAATTGCCCGCGACTACCACTTGGAAGCGCTCGTGGGGGATGAATGGCAATACCTGGTGGGAATTACGGACAACTTCCAGCACCATCGACTTCATCTGTTGTCCGAGACGGTCCGAACGACGGCCCTCCGGTTGGTCGTGACCGCCACCAACGGGTCTCCGAGTGCCAGCCTCGCTGGGTTTCGGGCTTATTCCGAACCGGGAGATTATCCCGATCCCTGGTCAAGTCCCTGAGAAGGCTTTGTGTTGATAGAGTGATTCAGGGTCAGGAGTGGCTCATGAAGATTATCAGGGGAGGCAGATCAGATTTTTTCAAATTCCTGGCATGATGTTGCCACCGCAAACCGGCAAAAACGCACCGGTGATGAAGGCGGCCTGATCAGAAGCCAAAAAGGCCACCGCGTTGGCGATGTCTTGGTCCTCCCCCCGATGGCGCAGCGGGATTTTCTCTTCGTAGTCCGGCTGGGATTCCGTGCCGGCGCTTCGGTCGCTCTGGGAAATCATCCAGCCGGGCGCGACCTGATTGACGGTGATGCCGTCCGGTCCGATTTCACGCGCCAGCACGCGCATGATGCCGTCGAGCCCGCGTTTTCCGCTCGCATAGGCACCCTGATTGGGGGAGCACTGAAGCGCGCACTCGGTGTTGATCGCCAGGAAGCGGCCATGCCGTTTGGCCTGCATTGCCGGGACGAAAGCCTGAGCCATCAGCACCGCATGCAATGTGCAGGATCGAAACTGGCTTTCAAAATCCACCGGGGACTGGTCGAGGATGCCCGTCCATGGATACTGGATCACCGCATTGCAGACCACGATGTCCGGCGCGCCCAGCGCGATGCGCGCTTCGTCGCGCATTCGCAGAACTTCCTGCTGATCGGTGATGTCCGCACGAAGGCAGACAGACCGGCGTCCGAGGGCTTCGATCTGTTTTTGCACATCGCGGGCACCCGTTTCGTTGGAGCGATAGTGGACCGCGACATCCGCACCGCATTCGGCCAGCGTCCTGGCGATAACGCGGCCCAGATTGCCACTGGCACCGGTGACAAGGGCAACCTTTGACGAGAGATCAATTTTCATAGGACTGGTGTCTGGCTAAAAGAAGTGTTTGGTAACCGCGCTTCAGCCCTTGATCAAGACGGAAAATCCGCCATCGACCGGGATGACCGCGCCATTGATGTAGGCGGCTTGATCCGAGACCAGAAGGAGCGCGACATTGCCGATGTCTTCGGGTGTCCCGATCCGCTTCAGCGGAACGAGTTGCTTGATCTGCTCCGCCGGACCGGGCTGCGACCAATAATTCTCGGTCAACGGCGTGAGAATCATTCCGGGAGCGATGGCGTTGCAGGTAATGCCGTGGCCTCCGAGCCGCGTGGCAAACCCGCGCATGAGACCTTCGACACCAGCCTTGGAAGCCGAGTATTCCGCCTGTGAAGGCTGCGAGAACTTCGGGGCAAGACTGGATATAAAAAGGATGCGGCCCGAGGGTTCGCCGCGTTCCACCTGCTCGATCATGTGTCGGCCAACGAGCTGGGTGCAGTAAAATGCCCCGGTCAGATTGACATCCAGAACCTTGTGGAAAGTCTCGGGGGTGAGATCCATGACATCGATGAAGGGACTGATGCCGGCATTGTTCACGAGAACATCAATGCGCCCCAGCTTTTCGACCGCAGTTGCCACCATATCCCGGACATCGTCGTAGTGAGTGATGTCACAACGGATGGAATGCGCAGTCCGGGCCCCTTCATCCACCAGCTTTGCCGCCGCAGCGGCCGCCTCCTCCTCTTTGACGTCGGCAATGATGATGCCTGCTCCCTGCCGGGCGAAGCACTTGGCGATTCCAAATCCAATGCCTTGGGCACCTCCAGTAATTATGACGTTTTTAACCATAGAACCGCCAGAGTAGGAGATGGGGGAAAAATGCAAATGCAGTTCTCTGACTTTATTCCTATCCAATCCTGACATTGCCCTTTGATCACCCGGCGGCCATATGATCAAGGCTTCCTGGAAGATTACCGCATCTGAAATGCATTGTTTTTATCCCAATTTAATCCACCCTTTTTCCCAGTAGATTTTCGGATATCTCACCGGGGGAACAATCAACATCAACGGCGGCATGTATTTCGCCCCCTAACTACACGCACGATTTTATGGACCTCAAAGATTTTGGATTTCCGCTTCTCGGCAAGTTGGCCGCCAAAAAAAGCACTGACATCCCCTCCTCCCGCCTCGGCGTCGGGTTTGAAACGCTGGACCGCGACATGTGGGATGTTTCTCAGGCCTGGCCGGTCCTGGATGCGCTGGGAGTCAAGTGTGCGCGGGTCCAGACAGGTTGGGCAAAGTCGGAAAATGAACGGGGCGTTTACCGCTTCGAGTGGCTCGATGAGATCGTGGACAAGCTGATCGAACGCGGGGTGGCCCCGTGGTTCTCGGTCAGCTACGGCAACCAACTCTACACCCCGGAAGCCACAGCGGACGGCACCGGCTTCCCTCCCATCTACACAGAAAGCGAACGGGCGGGGTGGACCGCCTACGTCCAGGCGCTCGCCCGGCACTACAAGGGGCGCGTCAATCACTTCGAAATCTGGAACGAGCCCGATGCCGGGTTCTTCAAACCGAAGCCCGATCCCGCGTTGTATGCCGCCCTCGTCAAACTCACCGCCACCGCGATCAAATCGGTATCGCCCGGTGCCTTCATCATCGGCGGCGCGTTCGGAACCGCCATGCATCCCGGCGGGCTTGAGTTTTCCAGCAAATGCCTCGAAGCCGGCATGGCGGAGCACATCGACGCGATCAGCTATCATGGCTACAAATACATGCCGGAACAGTATGCCGAGCAGGAATACCCCGCCTACCTCCGCCTGATACAGAGCTACAAACCAACCCTTCAATACTGGCAGGGCGAAACCGGCTGCCCCTCCAAAGTCCCGCCCGGCAACAAGCAGGCCCTTGCAGAAATGGATGCCACCGAGGAAATTCAGGCGCGCTGGCTGACCCGACGGGTCTTGCTGGAACTTGGCATGGACGCCTCGCTCGTCTCCTACTTCAACATGGGCGACTTTACGAAATACACCTTCGCGGGCGATCTCGGCTACACTTCGCACTACGGAGTCCTCCGGATGGAAGACGGTTCCCGCAAGCCTTCCTACTACGCGCTCCAGAGCCTCGCCACGCTGCTCCACGATCCGCTGGAGGTTGCCGCAGGGCGGACATCCTTCCGGATGCAGACCGGAGATGACGACAACCCGGTCACCCGCAGCCAGGCGGCGTCGGCCTGGCAGGTCAACCTCGTCCGCGGCGGCGTCCCTGTCCACGCGTGGTGGCTGCGCGAAGAGGTGGGAGGCGATCCCGACTGGAAATCCATCACCATGTATTACTGGCTCGACAAGAGCCTGCGCCTGAGCGACCCGGTCCTCATCGACCCGATCTCGCAAGACGTCTACCAGCTCGAACTCAAGCGGAACTACAACATGAACGAGTTTGCCAATCTCCCAATTTCCAACACGCCGCTGCTGGTCACGGATCGCTCGGTCGTTCCGATCCGGGCCTGATAGCAACGCAAAAGCGTTCGCCTATCCCGTATCCTCCTGTCAACGCCGCACCTTCACCCGGATCATATTCCACGATGCAGCAGGCAACTGAGCCTTCGCCACGCCGTCCGACCACGTCGCCCCCTCCATCGGCATCGGGTGGACCGGCTCGTCATTCTCGGTGTTCACCGCCTTCAAATCGGCATGGTGCAGAGTGATCCACTCGATCACTCGCTCGACCTCGAACCCGTCAAGATGGACCGAGAGTGGAATTGCACTTTTCAAATCCCTGTTCACGGCAAACACGACAATCTCGCCTGCATCCTCGTTGTAAACTGTCGCGCTGGTCAAAGCGGGGACGTTTTCAAGCTTGGTCATCACTCCATAATGGAGAAACTCCGTATCGTAAAATGGCGATTTCACCGCCTGTCGCAACACCACGCCACGCCCATATTTTGAAGTGGCGCTGAACGGGAAGAAAATGGTCTGCCGCCACGCGCCACCGCCCTTGCGGGTCATAATCGGGGCGATGACATTCACCGTCTGCGCGATGCAGGCGATCTTCACTCGATCGGCATTGTTGAGCAGCGTAATCAACATGCTGCCCACCACCAGCGCATCCTCCATCGTGTAGACATCCTCCAACAACGGCCGGGCCACAGTCCAATCCTTAGACTCCTGGTTCTTGCCGTTGGAGTGGAACCAGACATTCCACTCATCAAAAGAAAGCATGATTTTCTTCCCGCTCTGCTTTTTTGCGCCCACGGCATCGCACACCGCCACTACGCGTTTAATAAAGCGGTCCATATCATCCGAAAGAGAAAGGAACCTCTGGGTTTCATCATGTGGGTTGCCACAATAGGTATGGATCGAAACGTATTCCACATGCTCATACGTCTGCTCCAAAACCGTCGCTTCCCAGGAGCCAAAAGTCGGCATGGCGGCATGGCTTGAGCCGCAGACAACCAGTTCGATGGAGGGATCAACCCATTTCATCAGCTTCGCCGCCTCGCATGCCACACGCCCATATTCCTCGGCGGTCTTGTGGCCGATTTGCCAGGGGCCATCCATCTCGTTGCCCAGACACCAGAGCTTGATCTGGTGCGGCTGCTCGCAACCGTGCTGGCGGCGGAGATCGCTCCAGTAAGTGCCGCCAGGATGATTGCAATATTCCACGAGGTCGCGCGCCGCCTCGGGCCCGCGCGTGCCAAGGTTGACCGCCATCATCGGCGTGGTGTCGGCCTTTTTGCACCATGCCATAAATTCATTTGTCCCAAACGTGTTGGGTTCCAGGGATTTCCAAGCAAGGTCGAGGCGGGCTGGACGCTTTTCCGTCGGGCCGACGCCATCCTCCCAATTGTAGCCCGATACAAAATTGCCGCCAGGATAACGGGTGATCGGCGTGCCGAGTTCGCGCACAAGTTCGATCACATCCCGGCGCGACCCATCGGCATCCGCATCAGGATGACCGGGCTCAAAGATTCCCTCATAAACCGCGCGCCCAAGGTGCTCGATAAAACCGCCGAAGAGCCGCGGGTCCACCGGGCCGATGGCGAATTGAGGGTGAAGTGTAATGTGCGCTTCCATTTCTGATGATCCGGTGACATTTTTTTGCATGTCCGATTAAAAGCAGATTTCCAGAGATTCTCCAATGGCCGCGCCTCTCAAAAACATAACACAAACTCTGATTATCCCGCCCGGCTCCCGAGAGCGCTTTATTGGTTTTCGGACCCCGCCAGATGCTGCCGGTTGGTTTGGCAACGGCGTTGGCTTAAGCGGTATGAGCGACCTGCGCAAAGGCTACCTGGTGCATCGCCCCGGCTGCAGCCACCACTTCATCGGCATCGTCATCCGAGGCAAAATCTGGTATCGCAATGGCGAGGACAACGTGGAGATCTCGCCGGGAGATCTCGTCTTTTTGCGTGCAGGAACCCTCCACCACTACGAATCCAGCCAAGGCCTGTCGATGTTCTGGTTTCATCTCGATCCCACGCATTGCCGCTGGGAATATCTGGCCGCGCGCGACGCCTTCCACCGCCCGGCCCGCTGCCTGGAAGAAGCGCG
Organism: Verrucomicrobiia bacterium; assembly: GCA_037128135.1. Classification (GTDB taxonomy): domain Bacteria; phylum Verrucomicrobiota; class Verrucomicrobiia; order Chthoniobacterales; family Terrimicrobiaceae; genus QYQL01. Next base: position 7,254 of record JBAXXD010000041.1, on the reverse strand, counting down.
CGGCCTGATGGAGCGTGCATTTTCCGAATCGCAATCCCCTCTCCATCATCCCGATGGCGTGCGAGAGTCGCTCTGTTGCCTGATTTTGGCCTATCTCGACCGTGAGCTCGAACAGGATGCCGCCGAATCTTCCGTCATCATGAGAACGCGCTTGGAAAAAGTGTGGCGCGAAGTGGGCCGCGGTTTAGCGAAAGATTGGAATATCCTCTCGCTGGCTCGGCTGACGGGCATGTCGCCCTCGTACTTCCACGCCGCCGTCAACGCCATCTACCAGATGCCGCCGATGCAAATCGTCCGCAACTTCCGCATGGACCACGCCCAAGCCCTCTTGCTAAACACGGATTACAAACTCGAAACCATCGCCGAATTAACTGGCTACCAATCGGCGTTCTCGCTCTCTCGCGCCTTCAAACTGATTCTCGGTATCAGCCCGCGCCACTACCGGCATCAGCAAAAACTGCAAAAGCAATGGGGTCGAAAAGGCAAAAGCAAAGAGGTCAGGAAAAGGGGTCGAAAAGTGGGTGAGACCACCTCTTAGAAATAACTGTCGAGCCACACTCCCTGCGTCCAGCGTTCTTACGCGCTGATTTGGGCCGCGACAGTGGCAAGGCCGATGCGTTCCCCAATTGGGCCGCGCAGGAAGCGGCCCATGCGCCGGACGGCATCAAATTCAAACTCCATAAAAAGGGATTATCCAAGCGAAACGGTCGTCAAGCGGGGGATGCATTCTTTTCCCAGCGTCCCTCGGCAGGCATCTCTGGCTGCCGGGGTCGTGGATCGCAATGGTTGGGAGCGAAGTCACTCGGCCTGCTCTTCTGCCAGCAGACCCTGTGCCTGAGCGGCCGAACGTCAGACCGATGTTCATCGAAACCCCCCTCAAGGCAGGCTGCGCGCCGTAGTTTTCCATGCGCTGGTTCGCATTTGATCTTACTCACCACCCTCGGCATCAACGTCCAGGACACGCCTGCTCATCTGGGTTCGTCTCCGCTGGTCTTCTCAGAAGATGTCCCTTTGGCTGCGTAGGGTTGGGTCCATGCCATTTTCACTTTCGGGTGAAAATGGGACTCAAACTTGCTGGGACTATCCGATTCCACGCGTGCCCGGACATACAGGTCATCCGCCTCCAATCGATACGCCGCCTCCGTGCCCTCGACGGTCTTTACAATCCGGCCGATGTCGTCCGAGTATATCGGTATCGTGCGCGCCGGCCGGCCGTTCTCGGCAGGACACGCCATCTCGGTTCTGGTTCGATCAAACCCCTGCTTCGTGGTGATGAAGTCTATCCTGTAATGAACGCCGGGCTCCACCTTCACTTTCACGCGCAAGGTGTTATCCGCTGGAATGAAAGCGGCCTCCTCAAGGAATACGCCGCTGGAGGCATAGAAATCCCCCTTGTGCATGGCTGCGAGCAAATGTTTCGGTGTTAGGTCTGCGGCACGCACCATAACCCAGGCGTCACCCACGCCACATATGCCCTTGGTGCGCTGCGCGTCATAAAAGTGCGCGTCATCCGTTCCGATCCCGTAAAGAAGCGGATGCCCCTGAATCCGGCGGAAAGCGTTGACGATATCCCAATATTTCTCGCAGGTATAATTCGGTGCTTGGGGATGGGGCGCATGGTCGGAGCCGCCGTTACAAACCTCGAAAAAGCGTATTTCAGGACGGTCAATCAGGATTTGCGGTGCGACGTCGTAATAGACCCAGAAGGGGTGGTTAAGCGTGAGCATAAACGGCCTTTGTCGCTTGATGGTGACCTTCTCTACCTCTGAGGAGTTCAGGGCGATCATCTCGCTCATTGTTTTTCCCTCTTCGACTGTTTTGATCATACCGGCCCCCTTGATACACGGGAGTATCCAGGGAAGGTTGACGTAGTTCAGGTGAAGACCGAGACCGTGGACCGTTTGGGTTAACTCGACTCCTGGCAACAGGATGAACTTCCCGGGCTCTTCGAACTTTGCCTTGACTTCCGTATGCGTCTTCAGCCTGACAGATGTGACCGGCCCATTGGTTTTATTTTCTGTTTTACTTTCCACCCATTCTTTTCCGAATGTTTGAACGTAATTGTCGAAAATGGCTTGGGTGACTGTCGGCGGCCACGATCCTTCCTTTTCCGCCACCTCACGCCAGATTTCCTTGTTTTCTGCAAACAGATTATGATCGGTTATGCATAAGAACTGGTATCCGCGTTGCTTATAGGCTTCAACCGCCTGTTCCGGGAATCCCCGCCCGTCCGACCAATAGGTGTGGGCATGCAGCTGTCCGCGAAACCACTGCGGATTGTCGGCGGCTTGAGCGGCCTGCCCGGTCAGCGAAACCCATAGCATAACCGCAAAACTAAGAGCTAACCCGGGGACTAACTTGGTTTTATTCATCGTTTTCATACTTTCATTCGGCAACGTCCGCCGTCAGATATCGCTGGCTGGCGAGGTGGGTGGTTCGCAAAAAAATGGGAGCGAAGGCACTCGGCGTCCTCTTCTGCCAGCAGGCTCTGTCCCTGAGCGGTGAAATAACGGGAAGGCGTTAATCTAAAGTCCTCACGGCCAGCGATTAACTGGACGAGCTTGTTAGGAATATTCTTCTTTTGCATTTGGTGCATTGTTGCGGATCGCGTCTGCCAAATGCGACGATGGAATGTCCAACCCGGCAAAGTCAATCGACATGAAGTGTGCTTGAGAAAAATCCGTATGAATAGGATGCGGGCTCATAGCCTGTAGTTTGGTCAGAATGGTCGGTTTCTGGGAAGCTACCCATAAATGAATTGGTCGCCAGCTATTAAACGGTGAAAAAATCATCTCCCCTTTGCCCTGCCTCGCAACGCGGGGCACATGGCGAAACGCCATAATATCTCTCCAAAGAATGGGTGTCTTCATGAGTCGCGTGTCATGAAGACCGTTTTCATCAGCTATCAATATTGGCTTGCGATAAATCAGCCTCCACAATGACAAAACAATTATCAGAGCTGCTATGCAAATAAATGGCAGACTCAGCAATCTGCGGGAGCTATCAGTGACAACATATATTCCGGTTGCAAGAATACTGGAAAACAGACACAAGCCAAAGGCATACAGTTTTGAATGATAGGCAACAAGTCGCATATTCTTTTCCTAACAGCATCATTGAGCCGCGTGCGGCAATTTACCTGCAAATGCCGCGCCGAAGTGCAGACATCGTCCATGGCGTTTTCATGGCGCGATGTTGCACTCCAAGCGCACCGGAGCAAGATATAAACATGGTTTGGCCAGGGGCAAGGGTTGCGGCATGTTGAGCGGGCTGGGGCCAACTGCGTCGGGGCGTTTCATGACGTGGAGGCAAATCATGGCGGTGGAGACATCGGCATGGCCGGGCAGGTCTTGGACGGTTCGGATGCCGGGATGCTTCTTGGCTGGCGGAGGCGCGGGAGTTGGTGCATGGTCGCGGCATGAGCGGGCGGGCGGATTTCCAGGAGAAGCTGCGGGACATGCCGCACAAGCCGGGCGTGTATGTGATGCGCGACCGGCTGAGGCACGTGATTTATGTCGGGAAGGCGGCTGACCTCCGGAAGCGGGTGGGGAGCTATTTTCTGCCCTCGCGGAAGGCAGCCGCCGACGCGAAGACGCGGGCGCTGATCGCGAGCGTCTGGGATTTGGAATACCACGTCGTGCGCAGCGACGCCGAGGCGGTGCTCTTCGAGGGGAAGCTGATCAAGGAGTTCCGGCCGAAATACAACGTGAGCTTCAAAGACGACAAGCGGTTCCTGCTCGTGCGTGTGAATTTGGGCGACGTGTTCCCGAGGTTCGCGCTGACCCGGCTGAGGAAGGACGACGGCGCGCGGTATTTCGGGCCGTTTGCGCACTCGGGCGCGCTGCGCTCGACGATGAACACGATGCGGAAAAAGTTCGGTCTGCGCTCGTGCCGGGCGGCGGTCCCGGATGAGCGGGATTTCAAGCACTGCATGGAGCACGCGATCAAAAATTGCAGCGCTCCTTGCGTGGCGAAGATCTCGCGCGACGACTACCTCGCGCGGGTCGTGGCGGCGTGCGAGTTTTTGGACGGGCAGAGCCGGGAGTGGATCGTGCAGGTCGAGGCGGATATGCGGGCGGCTGCGGAGCGGCTCGATTTCGAAAAGGCGGCGCAGTTGCGCAACCTGCTCGACGATTTGAAAACGACGACGAAGCCGATGACCCGGTTCACGCGCAAGTCGCTTCCGACGACGGTCCGCCCGGAGGCCGACGCCGCCGCGCTGGGCGACGCGCTCGGGCTCGGGCGTCCGCCGCGCGTTATGGAATGCTTCGATATTTCCAACATCTCCTCGACCCACATCGTGGCCTCGATGGTGAGGTTCCGCGACGGCGTCCCCGACCGCGCGGGATACCGGAAATACCGGATCCACGGGACTCCGCACCAGGACGACTTTGCGAGCATGGCGGAGGTCGTGCGGCGGCGGTATGGCGGGGTGCTGCGCGAGGCGGCGGCGCGAGGCCCGGATGCGGAGCTCAGCCAGGAGCCGGCCGGCGAGGCCGCGGCGCGGATCGCCGAAGAAACCGGCACCTCCGTGATCCCCGACCTGATCATCGTGGACGGTGGGAAGGGCCAGCTCTCGAGCGCGTGCCGGGAGCTCCGGCGGCTCGGGCTCCACGACGCGCAGGTCATCGGCCTGGCCAAGGAATTCGAGGAGATCCACCGCCCCGGCCGCCCGCTCCCGCTGCGCCTGCCCGAGGACAGCGGTGCTCTCCGCCTGCTGCAGCGGATCCGCGACGAAGCCCACCGGACGGCCAACGCCTACCACAGCCTCCTGCTCAAACGCCGCGTCCGCGAAAGCCTGCTCGATGAAATCCCCGGCGTCAGCACCGCCCGCAAACAGGCCCTCCTCGAACGCTTCGGATCTGTGCACCGGTTGAAAAAAGCCTCCGCAACCGACATCGCCGCCGTCCCTGGCATCGGCGCACAACTGGCCCAAAATATCCTCGCCGCCCTCGCGGAAAATTTCCCCGCTCCCGTCCAGCCACCGGCACGCTGAAATTCCCGAGCAAGCCCCTGCACATTTCGCCCGCCCGGCGGGCTTTGGAGTGCGGTGACTTGGCACCGCTTTTTTGATATCAGCGCGGCTTCGGCGATTGCCCGCGAAGACGCGAAGACGCAAAGGAGAAAAAGAGAAGAACCGGAGTTTTCTGTCCGGTTTTATTTCCAATATTTGCCTTCGTGTTCGACCCGATCTCTGTGGTTCAAAAATGCTTTTCGGGATCAGCGCGGCTTCGGGATTCCCGCGTTCGTTTTTGGCGGGGAGCTTCACGGAAAAGCGCGGACGTATCCGCGCACTCCCAAGCGCTTCGCGCAAAATGCGGGGTGCCTCCCCACTTCCGGCTCTTGAGCTCCGGAACTATTGTCCCGAACTGCGGGCAGGACGGAAGCCGACGTAGTTGATCCGGTAGTCCGGGTAGGAGTAGTAGTAGTTGTTGCGGGAGGAGACAGTGCAGTAGCCGGGGTCGTTGATCCAACACCCGCCCCGGACGCTCCGGAGGGGGGGGGTATTCATAGAATCCCAGCACCACTCCGAGACGTTTCCGCTCATGTCATATAATCCCAACTCATTCGCTGCCTTCTGCCCGACCGGCCATGTCCCTCTATCTAAATACATATACCCCGCCGCGCCTGACGAGTTGTCCCAATACCATGCCACGTCCCCAAGCGTGTTGCTCCCGCTATATGTGTAGCCATGGGTGGACGTGCCTCCTCGTGCCGCCCACTCCCACTCCGCCTCGGTCGGCAGACGATACCCGTTCGCTGCAGCATTTACAACAGGCACCACATCGGTCGTTCTATAGACCGCGCCGTCCACCGTGTAAACCGGCGTCAACCCTTCCTTCTCGCTTCTCGCGTTGCACCATTTCACACAATCATACCAACTCACCGTCTGCACCGGATGGGTGTCGGCACTGCCCGCACCAATGCTTCCGATGTCATACCCGTTTGCCGCAGCCCATGTGCGAACCGTTTTCCAGTCCCCCCAACTCGTCTCATACCTGCCGATGGAAAATGTGGCGACAGCCCCCGCCCCCTGCACAGCAATCATGTCCGAACTTGGCGTTGGTGTCGGCGTTGGGGTCGGCGTCGATGTGGGAATCCCCGCGTCATCAAGGCGCTTTGTCAATGCGGCGACCTGAAGCACCAATGCCTGTGCATCCGCACTCTCCTGCGCCTTCAACGCAAACGGCACAGCAAGCAACTGGGTGCGGTTCGTCTGCTCTGCTCCATCCACGACGAGGGCAAGGTAGTGATTCGTCGCCGTGAGGGCTGCCGCGATTCCGTTTGATCCGTTGGTTCCATTTGTGCCACCGCCGAAGGCAAACCGGTAAACCCCGTTGGTCACCGCAACCGGGCCGATTGTTTCCGAGTAGAGCAAGGAATTCGATACGCCGGTGGGCGCATTGTATAATTTCACGGCCATTTGCACTGTGCCGTTCACGGAGTTTCCCTGGGCGTCGGTGAGGCGACCCTGGTAGTTGATCTGCGCGGGAATCACGGCGGCAAACACCAGGTAGCTTGCGGCTACCAGCAGTGCCATCGCGACGGTGACGGGTGAGAAGATTCCTTTCATGTCAGTTTATGGATTTTTAAGGCAGCAGGATTTCGACTCTCAGAAAATAGCGGGATTCTGGCGTGGCGCGGAGGAATTGCGCGGGATTACCATCGCCGGCGATTGTATCCAACGCGGTCCAGGTTTTCAGGTCGGCGCTGCCCCACACGCGGTACCGCCGCCCGGCCATTGTCTGCACGGACAACACGAGATCATTCCCCTCCATCTGGGCGGTCGGACGAAAAACCGACGCGGCATCGGCGGGATCGGTGCCCGCAAGATATTCCACCAAATTCGTGATTCCGTCGCCGTCGGCATCCGCTCCGGGAAGCGCGCTGGTCGAACCCAGGCGCTCCATCTCCCAGGCATCGGGCAATCCGTCGGTATCCGTGTCCGCATTGGGAGCCAACGCTGGCGCGGCCGGATAAATCACCTCGATCAAACCCGGATGGTTCGCATACGCACCCGCTGTCCCGGCGTCCGTGGCAAACGGCGATCCAATGGACTCGTGATTCACATACGCACCGACCGAGCCGCGCCCGCCGCCGGAGTCAATATTCGCAAGCCCCAGAATCGGCAGGCACAGCCATAGTGCAAAAAAAGCGCGCTTGGATTGCCAAGGAATTTTCATCGGATTGAGGAACAGGGGTGCACGACGCCAAAGTTACCAAGGGTCATGCGGCTATCTGGCCTCTGGCGAG
>JBAXXD010000040.1:0-31868 GCA_037128135.1 Verrucomicrobiia bacterium | reverse complement strand
CGACGCAGATCTGGCAGCTCATGCAGACCGAGATATCAATGTCGAAGACCTTCGGACGCTTGAGCGCCTTGCCGCCGGCGTCGCGATCCTGGATGATGAAGATGCACTGCGGAGGGCATTCCTTTTCGCAGATCTTGCACGAGACGCAGCGCATGCCCGACTCGGGATCGTCGCCGTCGTAAACAAGAAACGGGAAGCTGCGCGAGTTCTCGGGGAGCACCGGGCGCTCCTCGGGATACTGCTCGGTCGTCAGCCGGTCCTTCTCAAAGTAGCTGCCCACGAAATTGCGGGCGGTGACCGCAAGCCCTTTCACAATGCCGGATCCGGGGAAGTTGCTCATCGGTCGACCTCTCCGAGGACGATGTCTATGGAGCCGAGGATGACCATGACGTCGGCGAGTTTTGTTCCGAGGCAGAGCTCTTCGAGCAGGGTGAGATTGATGAGGCTGGGCGGGCGGATGCGGAAGCGATACGGGCGGGTGCCGCCGTCGCTGATGAGATAGAACCCGAGCTCTCCCTTCGGACCTTCGATCCGCCCGTAGGCCTCGCCCGCCGGAGGATGGAATCCGCGCTGCCTGCCCTTGGGGTTGAGGATCGGGCCGTCGGGGATTCCGGACATCGCCTGCTTGAGAATCTCAACCGACTCGCGGGCCTCGAGCACGCGGAGCATGAACCGGTCGTAGCAATCGCCGGATCTGCCGCGCGGGACGCGGAACTTGAACCGGCTGTAAATCCCGTAGCCGTCCACCTTGCGGATGTCGTAATCCACGCCCGAGGCGCGGAGGCCCGGCCCCGACATGCCGCTGTTGATCGCGCGAGCCGGGGCGAGCGGGGCCACCCCCTGCAGGCGCGCGAGAAGAATTTCATTTCCGGTGAGGAGCGCCTCCATCTCGTCCAGGAACGCCGGGAACCCGTCCACCACCTTGCGCGCCGCCCCGAGCCACCCGGGCGGCAGGTCGCACCGGCATCCGCCGAAACGCATGTAGTTGCACATCATGCGCGCGCCGGTCAGCGACTCGAAGAGGTCGAGGATTTTTTCCCGCTCGCGGAACCCATACATGAGGGCCGTTCCCCAGGCACCCATGTCGCCGAGGATGAAGCCGAGAAACGCCGAGTGGTTCTGGAGGCGGGTGAGCTCGCCGACGATGACCCGGATGTATTCCGCACGCTCGGCGACCTCGATGCCCGCAAGCTTCTCCACGGCCAGCGCATACGCCCAGTTGTTCGTGAGCGAGCAGAAGTAGTCGAGCCGGTCGGTGTAGGGCATCGCCGCGAGCCACGAGTTGCCCTCCGCAATTTTTTCGTGGTTTCGGTGGAGGTATCCGAAGACCGGCTGGAGCTTCACGACCGTCTCGCCGTCGAGGGTGACGTTCATGCGGAAGACCCCGTGCGTCGAGGGGTGCTGCGGCCCGAGCGAGACGTCGATCGTGCGGTTCTTCTCAGGGAGAACGGGCGTCCCGCCCGGACTGAAAGCGGCCGGGGCCGCCATCATGCGGCCTCCGTGCGTGCGTTCACGCGGGCGAGCACCGCGCCGTGCGGGGTCGGTTCGTATTCGCAGTCGTCCGGCGCCACGTAATCCTTGCGCATCGGATGGTCGGCAAACCCGTCCCACATCAGGATCCGGCGGAGGTCGGGGTGGCCGGTGAAACGGATCCCGAAAAGATCATACGCCTCGCGTTCCTGGAACTCCGCGCTTTTCCAAACCGGCGTGAGCGAGGGCATCGACACGTCGCCGGCCCGGTCGCCGGTCCTCACGCGCAGCGTCAGCGGGCCGGATTTTTTCGCGATCGAGTAGAGGTGGTAGACCGCCTCGAGAAAGCCGGGAACCTCGCGCTCGACCGTCTCACGGACTTCCTTCCCGTCCGGCCCCTCCTTGCGCACGACCGTCTCCTTGACTTTGTGCGGCAGCCAGTCCACCCCGGTGACGTTCGAGCAGAAATCAAACCCAAGCGTGTCGCGCAGGAATTCCGCGACCGCGAGCGCGTGGTCGCGACCGACGAGCAGCGAGTGCTGGGCGCTGGGGGCGGGGTTGCGGACCAGCTCGATGGACGCTGAGGGAATCGCGGCGAGGATCGCCTGCAGAACTTCCGTCATGCCTCGGCCCTCCTGACGGGCCGGGGTTGGAAAACCGCGGGGTTCAGCGGAGGAACGAGATCGTGCGCGCCGCAGACGGGAACCGGATAGTCGGCCGGATCCCCCGCATCCGCATGCCGCGCGCGATTCGCCCCGAACAGCGTCTGCCCCTCAATTTTTTCTTGGAGCTTGATCAGCCCCTCGAGGAGCGCCTCCGGGCGCGGGGGACATCCCGGGATCGCGACGTCCACAGGAATAAACCGGTCGATCCCTTTCAACACATTGTAGCCCTCCTTGAACGGGCCGCCCGAAATCGCGCACGCCCCCATCGCGATCACGTATTTCGGCTCGGCCATCTGGTTGTAGAGCCTCACGACGAGCGGCGCCATCTTCTTGGTCACCGTGCCCGCGATGATCATCAGATCCGCCTGGCGGGGCGACGGACGGAACACCTCGGCCCCGAACCGCGCCATGTCGAATCGCGCCGCAGCGGTCGCGATCATCTCGATCGCACAGCACGCCAGCCCGAACTGCAACGGCCACAGCGAGTTCTTCCGGCCCCAATTGTAAAGACCCTCGAACGACGCCACAAAAATGCCGCGCTTCTGGAGATCCGCTCTGAGTTCTTCGTCCAACATTTCGATCAGTTTGTCTTATACGCTATTTCCCGGCCGACAAGAAAGTTTTGCGTTTTCGCGCCTCGAGTGAAGGCCGCGCGGCTAGCCGCCGAACTTCCTGTCCAACTCGGAGAACGACCATTGGATCATCGTCGGATGCCCGCGCGGGCTGGCGTAGGGGAGATCGCAGCGGAGAAGCTCGCTGACGAGCTGCCGCGCGCGGCCGGGCTCGAAGGAGAATTTTTTCACGGCGGCGAGGGAGGAAACCGACCGGATGAGAGCATCGAGCGCGAGCGGGCGGCCCTCGAGCGATCCGGAGGCGCGCAGCGACGCGCAGAGATCGAGGAGCGCAGCGCGGGCGTCGTTCGCGGCCAGGCATGCCGGCAGAGCCTCGACCTTGAGCGTGCTGCCGCCGAACGGCTCGAGCAGAAATCCCGCGCTCCGCAGGGCTTCAAGATTCTCCGAGATCCAGGCAAAATCCTTCGGCGGGAGCTCGATGACCTCCGGGAGCAGGAGGCGCTGGCACGGGGCGTCGCCGGACGCGGTCTCCCGCTTCAGCGACTCGAAAAGAATCCGCTCCGAGGCTCCACGGGCATCGAGCAGGACAAGCCCCTCGAGGCTGCGCATCAGGATCCACCGGTCGGCCAGACCTCCGATGATCTCGAATTTTTCCTCCTCGTGCTCCATGGGCCACTCGCCCTGCGGAGGGGCACGGAACGCCTCCGGCGCGGCGGGGGCAACCGCCGGGATCCGCTCGCGGGGCTCGCACGGCGCGCGGTCCGTCGGCGCGGCAGGCGCAGCGCAAGCCGCTGGCGTCCGGGTCGCGGCGGGTGCGGGGGATGCTTCAGGCGCGAGCACCGGGCGCCGGAGGTTATCGAGCATGGCGCGCGCAGCGAGGAACACGGCCTGGCGGAGTTGGTCGGGCCGGTGGAGGCGGATCTCGCGCTTCGCCGGATGCACGTTGCAGTCGAACGCCATCGGATCCATCGAAATTCGCAGGACCGCGAGCGGGTGGCGCCCGCGGGGGATCGCCTCGGAATACGCCTCCCTCAGCGGCTGGTAAACCGCCGGGCACTGCACGACGCGGCCGTTCAAAACAACGAACTGCTGCTCGCGGTCTGGACGCCCCTCGCCCGGGCGGGCGAGGTGGCCGGAAATGGTGATGCCGTTCTCCTCGCGGGGCGCGAGCGGAACCAGGCGCCTGAGGAAATCCGGACCGAAGAGATCGCGGAGGCGGACGCCGGGATCCGTGGTGGCGGCGGCCTGCCAGAGGCGGCGGCCGTCGCGCACGAGCGTCATCGCCACGTCCGGATGCGCGATCGCCAGCGACTCCATCTGGTGCACGATGTGCGCCGCCTCGGTCTCCTCGCTCCGCAAAAATTTCCGGCGGGCCGGGAGGTTGAAAAAGAGCGCTCGCACCTCGACGGTTGTTCCCGGCGCCTCGCCGCTGTCCGAGACGGATTCAATTTTTCCACCGGCGACGGTGATTTCTGTTCCGGCCTCCGCGCCCGGCGAGCGGGTGACCAGGCGGAACCGGGAGACGCTGGCGATGCTGGGCACGGCTTCCCCGCGGAATCCCATCGTCGTCACGCGGGCGAGATCCTCGGCCGAGCGGATCTTGCTGGTGGCGTGCCGCTCGAGCGAGAGCAGGGCGTCCTCGCGATCCATCCCGCACCCGTCGTCCGCCACGCGGATCATCTGGGCCCCTCCCCGGGCAAACTCGACCGTGATCCGGCGCGCCCCGGCATCCACGCTGTTCTCGACCAGTTCCTTGACGACCGAGGCCGGACGTTCGACGACTTCCCCGGCCGCCACCTGGCTGGCGACCTCGTCCGGCAGCAAACGAATCTTTCCCATGCCATTTGACTTCGCATGAATTCGTTCATAAGAAAAGGATGTGCTCACAGATTCGCGCCGCAAGAGACGTGCTCCGCAGTTTTCCGATCCCGATTTTGACATGACCGGAGACGATCCCGAAAAAGGGGGAAACCTCTTTCTCTGGACGGTCATCATCCTTCTTCTCTCCGGCTTCGCCATCGCGTGCTGGATCGGCAGCTTTTATATTTTCGAACACCCGGAAACGCCGCTGAGCTACGAGGTGCTCACCAAGTTGAAAAAACTCGAGCCTCCGAAGCGGTTCGAGCTCACGGCCGCCCCGCGCGGCGAATTTCTGAAGCCCGCGCAGATCCTCGAGCGGTATCAAAAAATGACCCCTCGCGAGTTGATGCACGCGAACGAGGTGCTGCTCAAAAACTATATCCGCAACTACAAGCTCACCCAGGATCTCGTCCTCTATGTCGCCGGCACGTTCCATATTTTGGATTCCTACGAACTGACGAAAGACGATTTTTGGGGATCCGGCGTGGTGGTGCTGGCGCAGGCGAAAGACAATCCGAAGATCCTCGTCGAGCAGATTTTTCCCGCCCAGGCGAAAGCCATTCCCGCGCTCCAGCGCACGCTGCTCACCGGCCTCGACCTGGATTTGAAGCGCGAAAACGAACTGTCCGCGATTCTCCATGTGGAGAAGCTCGGCGACGGGCGGATCAAGGTCACCGCGCTCTCGATCCTGTATCCGAGCTACGGGTCGGCCGCGGCCGCCGGGACATTTTCCCTCGAACCCCCGGAGCTGTTGAACGTGGCGGCCGGGCTGCCCGTCATCACGGACGGACGGCTGCAGGAAGCGGATACAAAATTTGCGGCTTATCGCCGCCGCGCGGGACTCACGGGGTCTTCTGCCCCCGCGCCACAGCAGCCCCGCCTGATGCGGGTGGAGCGTCCTGTTGCGGTGAACACGCCGCCGCCGACCTCACTGCCGGCGAACCCTCCCGTGCTGGCGGCCATTCCCGTGAACGCGCCCCCGACCGCCCTGCCGGCGAATCCGACCGTGTTGGCGGCCATTCCCGTGAACGCGCCGCCGTCTGCGCTGCCGGCCATTCCGGTGAATGCGCTGCCGGCGAACCCTCCCGTGCTGCCGGCCATTCCCGTGAACGCGCCGTCCGAGCCACCATCGGCGGAGCCTGCCGCGCCCGAACCCGCAGCGCCGGCCTCTTCTCCTGCGCCCGCGACGATCCCAGCCCCCGGCTCGTGGCCGGTTTACGAGCCCGGACAAATGCCGCGCGGGCGGCTTCTCAACGTGAAAGATGTGGCAGGGAAAGCCGGGGGCGGCGTGGGCAGCGAGCGGGTTTATCTCCAGGGAAGTTTTCTTGTCACGGCCTCCGGCCCGAGCCGTGCGGTGCTGCGAACCCAGGGGGCGCTCACCGATGCGATCGGCCTCGGTGGCCGATCCGGCGATGTCCGCGTGATTGTTGATTTTCCGTCGGGGATGATTCCGCCGGCCAAAGAAGCGACGTTCTCCCGCGACGCGCGCAGGCCGTTCCAGATCACCGGGGTCAAAGAGGACACCGACGGCCAGATCAACGTGTATGTCCGGGAAGTCACCCGGCCTTGAGGGCCGTCTGGCGGCGGAAATTGCAGCCGGCGGGCCGATGCGGTTCGACCGGTTCATGGGCCGTGCGCTCTATGATCCGGAGGGCGGCTACTACGCCGGAGGCGCACGCCGCATCGGAAAAAACGGGGATTATTTTACGAATGTCAGCCTCGGTCCGGTGTATGGGGAAATCCTTGCCGGGCAGTTCGTCGAGATGTGGGAGGCGCTCGGGCGGCCGCCGGAATTCACGCTCGTCGAGCAGGGCGCCAACGACGGCCGGCTGGCCGCCGATATTCTTACCGCTCTCGACGGAACCCCGCTTCACGGAGCGCGGCTGATCCTCGTGGAGCCTTCGGAAGTTTTGCGGAAAATCCAGTCCGTCACGCTCTCCGGGCGCAACGTCGGGTGGGCGTGCGAGGCGGACGATCTGCCCGAGCTCTGCGGGGTGCATTTTTCGAACGAGCTCTTTGATGCCCTCCCGGTTCATGTCGTGCGCTCGACGGGAGCCGGCTGGGCCGAGCTTTTCGTCGGGTGGAATGAGGGCGGTTTTTTTTGGGAGGAAGGCCCGGTGTGCGACGAGGCCGCCGGGTTTGCCGCGCAGCTTCCCGCCCGACCGGCGGGATTCACGACAGAGGTCTGCACCGGCTACCGGAAAATTTTCTGCGGGCTCGCCGCAAAAATCCGCCACGGTTTTTTGCTGGCGGTGGATTACGGCCTGTCCGCGGGCGAGCTTCTTGCGGGTCACCGCCGCGCCGGAACCCTCCGGTGCTACTCCGGGCATCGCATGGAAACGAATCCGCTCGAGGATCCCGGACAGAAAGACATCACCGCCCATGTCAACTTTTCCCTGCTTGCCGGCGAGGCGGTCCGGGCGGGCTGGCACCTCGAAAAGTTTGCCGATCAGCACCACTTTCTGGTCGGGGCGGCGAAGCGGATGCTTCTCGCGCTCGACGGCGTCCCGAACCCCAAAAAACTCCGCCCCCTCGCCGCGCTTCTGCATCCCGAAAATATGGGGCGCCAGTTTCATGCCATCCTTTTTTCCCGTGGGGCCCCCGGTGCCGCGCTTTCCGGATTCCAACACGCGCGGGATTCCGACCTGCCCCATTGAGGTGCAAAAATTCCCGCAGGTCAGGATTGAGATTCGTATTGCCGCCCGCCGCTTCCCCGGCAATGATTTTTTATGAGCAAAAAACTTCGGAACCGCCTGCTGGCATTGGGATGCCTTTTCGTGTTCTTCGCGGTGGGAATCCTCTTCTACGCGAACTGGGTGATCCAGCGTCCGTTCGCGATCATTCTCTTCCTGTCCGACAACCTCACGCCCTCGGCGCTGGCGGCCTCCAGGATTTACGCCGGGGGCGCCGACCACCGGCTCGGCATGGAAAAGTTTCCGCACCTCGCGCTGCTGAGTTCGCAGGCCAACGATTTCGCCGTAGCCGACGGTGCGGCCGCAGCGGGCTCGGTGGCGACCGGACAGAAAGCCAACAACGGATCGCTCCGCTTCGAGGGCGGCAAATCCCCGCTCCCCACGCTCATGGAGTTGGCCCGCAAACGCGGCCGCGCGACCGGGATCGTCTCGAACACCTCGCTGACCGACGCGACGGCCGCGGCGTTCTATGCCGGGACTTCCGACCCGCTCGATTTCGAGACGATCGGGAAAGACCTGGCTGAAAAATCCGAGATCAATGTCCTGCTTGGCGGCGGGGCCGCGGATCTGCTGCCGGATTCGAAGGACGGCCGCCGACGCGACGGGCGCGACCTGATTCTCGAAATGCGCAACAGGGGATACGACATCGCGCGCAACAGGCAGGAAATGGAAAGCACCCCTCAGTGGCGCGCGCCGAGGGTCCTCGGACTCTTCAGCAAGGGGCCTCTGGCTTTCGCGGACGAGGTGCAGGCATCGGCCTCGCAGCCCTCGCTCTCCGACATGGTGCTCCAGGCCATCCTTCTCCTCCAATACAATCCCAAGGGATACTTTCTCGTCGTGGATGCCGGGCTCTCGGGCAAAGCGGCGCTGCAAAACCAGGGCGAGCGGATGATGAAAGAAATCCTCGTCCTCGACCGCGCGGTCGCGACCGCGCGGTCGTATGCCGGCGAGAACGCGCTGATCGTGGTGGCCGGTCGCTCGAACCCCGGCGGCCTCCGCATGAACGGCTATTCGTTCCGAAACGACAAGGGCGCGGCGGTCCTCGGCATCAACGCGCAGGGCATCCCCTCGCTGACCTGGTCGACCGGCCCCGGTTCGGGCGCCAAATCCTCTCCGGAGGGGCTCGCCCGCACCGAGCCGCCCGCCTTCCAGACCGCATCCGCCATCGGCGTCGCGGAGGATGTCGTCGCCGTCAGCCAAGGCCCCGGCACCGAGGTGCTCCAAGGGTTCCAGGACAATACGGACATCTTCCGCGTGATCCGCAATGGCTTCTGACGGGAGTTGAAAACAAAAAATTGGAAATCGACGCGGGGAAATTCCGCCTGATAATCCGGTATGGTGAGCGCAAGTTTTTTTGATTCCGAGTGTCCGGGCGCTTTTTTGCTGGGCGTCCTCCGGGAGCATGCGGACGCCGCCGCGCGGGATGTCGCCGCGCTCCCCGACCGCTCCAACGAGCGGATCCATGACATCCGGGTCGGCATGAAAAAATTCCGCTCCTCGCTGCGGTTGGCGTCGGAGGTCCTGCCGTCGCGGGAATTCGCGAGGCTCGACGGCCTGGCCCGCGAGATCAAGGGCGCGTTTGGCACGGCCCGCGACCGGGATGTCCAGCTCGGACTTCTGCGCGTGCTTCTTGGCGAGCGCGGGGCGGTGGCATGGCCGGCTGCCATTGGCGGAGAGGATTGTCCGGCCGGAGACGGGACTCGCAAGGCCTGCGAAAGCCTCTCCGGACTGGTCGCCAAGCTCGATCTCCGCCAGCTCACCTCCGGGCAGGCGCTCGCGGCCTGGGTGGCATCCTACCGCGATGCCCGCCGCACGATGGCGGCCTGCCACAAGGATCCGGAAGATGATTTTCTTTTCCACAAGTGGCGCAAGCGCGTGAAGCAGGTCCTCTACCAATCCGCCGTCCTCGGCCCGCCCGCCGCCGACCGGGTGCCCGGGGCGCAGGAACTTTCCTCCGCGCTCGGATCGCAGCACGACCTGGCCGGCCTCCTCGAAATCGTCCCCCCCTGCGGCCCCGATGCCGTGCGCCTCGTCCTCGAAAAAAAGCGAGAGACCGCCCGGCTGGCACTCGGGCTCGGGGATCGGGTCTTCCGCAACAAGCCGGACGCCCTGATCAAGTGTCTGTCGGATTTCGCGAAGGGCTGCCCGCGCAAAAAAACCCGAGGCATTTAAGAATATGAATTCAGAGGAGCAGCAACCAAAGGGCATGAATGAGGACATCGAAGTCCGCACGTATTTTGCGCGCGGCCGGAATGCGCTCGTCGCCCGCGCCGCATTTTCTGAACTCTACGCCGCATGGTATCTCCACCGCATGGATTGCGGGCTGCGGCTTCCGCCGGAGTGCGACGCCTTCGCCCGCGACGCGCTGGCCGCGATCACCCTCCACTGTGCCGCCCGGCCCTGGAAAGAAACCTGCGCGTGGACCGTCCACTTCCCCGACCCGCGGATCAACGTCTTTGCCGCCGGGGACAATGCCGCCGGCACCGTCGTGGCGAACGTCTTCACGGAAAATATCCGCCCGATCGGGAACGGCGTGTTCCACTCCGACGTCATCGATGACGGAGGTCCCACACGCCGCAGCGTCGTGGAATTCGAGGCCGGCGGATTCCTGCAGGCCGCCGAGCAGTTCTACAACAAAAGCGAGCAGCGACCGGCCCGGTTTTTCCGGCACGGGGACGAGGATCTCGTGATGGTTTCCGCGCAGCCCGATTGCGACCTCGCGTGGCTGGCCGCGCTCGACGACGATGCGATCCGCCACCTCGATGCCGACACCGGGCTCTCCCTCCTCGAGACCCGCCGGTTCCGCTTCCAATGCGGCTGCACGCAGGAACGGATGCTGGATTTTCTCGTGCCCGTCTTCCGGCGGCAGGGCGACGAACTCTTCGGCAACGAGGAAATCATCCGCATCCACTGCCCGCGCTGCGGAGCCCGCCACGCGATCACCCGCGAGGCCCTCGAAGCCCGCGCCAAGTAATCCCGCATCTTGAAAATAATCGGACTTCGAGGATAAAGCCAACTGACATCGTTCACGCGGGCCGTGCGAGGTCAGCCGGCAGACACTTGCCAATTATCTGGAAATGCTCGCCTTGACGGGAGTGGTCACTGTGCTGAGGCCCTACTCGACAAATCCCCGAAGGGAGCTGGTGGCCATGCCGAAAGTTTATGCGTTCGACACGGGATTCGTTTGTCATGCCCGCGGTTGGGCTTCCCTCCGCCGCGAGGATTGCGGGAACCTCTGGGAGAACCTCGTCCTCGACGAACTGGCTTTCGAGCTGCCTGGCGGCGGGATCTATTACTGGCGCGACAAGCAGAAGCGGGAAGGGGATTTCAGCGGCGGGGTTGTCCCCCGGTCGCCATCGAGTGCAAATGGCGTTCGTTCGCAGCTGACTACGCCGGGCTTGATGCCTTCCGTTCGCTTCACCCGGAAGCCATTTGCTGGCTCATCGCCGCAGACCGGAAAACGGTGATCCGGCGGAAGACGCGGGGAGGAACCTTGTGCGAGGCGGGCTTGTAAAACCTCCCCGGGCTGATCGCCTCACTTCCGGGTGCCAGGGGAATTCCCCTGCCGGAGACCGCGAACTCCCACCGGGACGCAGCAGAGGTTTGAACCTCAATCCGGCAGGAGGAATTCGCCGCGAACGCGAAGTCAGCGAAGTCCGCAAAAAATAGGGAAATTTCCAGAACGCCACCGCGCCGTCCCCATCGGGGATGGCCTCTCCGCTGCGCTCCGGTTGCCTTCCCGGCCAAACAATTTACTTACCCATTATTCCACGAAGCGCTTCGCGCTGGTTTTGCCGCAGCCGTCCGACTTCTCTTAAATCCGGCAGTTGCCCGCGAATCACGCCAATCAACGCGAATCAAATCAGGAAGCGCAAACAGGCCTTCACCCCCGGGGTGAATTGACCATCTGAGGTTGCTGGCATTCGCGTTTTTTCGCGTGATTCGCGGGCCGCTTCTGCTCTTTTTAGGTTCAAAAGCGTTTTTTTTTTGGATCGCACCCGACCCCGGAAAATCCCCTCCCCACCAGAAGATTCCCGTTGCAAAAAATCCGCATTCGAATAGTTTTATTGTGTGTCGCTACGAATTTTACGCCTTCGTTTTCACCCGGAAAATGCAGCTCCAAACTCTGCCCCATGAACCTGAAACCCGCCCGGACACCCGGAATTGCCGGCAAAATAGTTTTTTCTCTGATCCGAAGCTCCGCTCGAAGCGCCCCTCGCAAACCCCACACCACCGTGTGAAACGAAATCTTTTCACAGCCATCGCCGTGGCGGTCGCCTTTGCCGCTCTGCCAGCCGCCCGTGCGGCCTCGTCGAGCTGGAATGTCGATGCCGCCGGGAATTGGGCCACCGCCGGCAGTTGGGCTGGAAGCGTCATCCCCGGTGCCACATCAGGCACCACAAGCACGGACATCGCGACGTTTGGTAACACGCTCACGGCGGATCGAGTTGTCACGGTGGACAGCAACCGCAACATCGGCGGGATCACTTTTTCCAATACGTCGGCATTTAAATTCACGCTGAGCGGCGGCAACCTGCTGCTGAGCAGCGGCGGGGTCATCCAGACGGCGGCCGGCAATGGCGCCCACACCGACACGATCTCCACGGCGATTGCGATCCAGGGCGATGGCGGTACGGCCGCTTTCACGGCGGGAGCCACGTCGGCCACCAGCCTGCTGAGCATCGGGGCGGTGACAGGCGTTTCGACCGGCTTGAATACCACCACGCTCACGCTCAACGGCACAAACACCGGAGCCAACACGGTCACGGGCATCATCGGAGATGGATCGGGCGGCGGCAAACTGGCCCTCGTGAAATCCGGCGCCGGCACATGGACCCTCACCGCCGCCAACACCTACACCGGCGGGACGAGCATCAACGCGGGCACCCTGAAAATCGGCAGCGCGACGGCGCTGGGTGGCAACGCCAGCGCGGTGAGCGTCGCGGCGACGGGAGCGGTCCTGGATTTGAACGGCCAGACGGTTGCGAACACGAACGCCCTGACCTTGAACGGCTCGGGCATCAGCAGCGGCGGCGCGCTCATCAACAGCAGCGCCACGGTCGCCTCGTATGCGGGCACGGTGGCATTGGCATCCGACAGCAGCATCGGCGGGAACGGCGCCGGAACTCTGACACTCAACGGAACCGTCTCCGGGGCTTTCAACCTCACCAAGGCCGGCACCGGCACGCTGATCTTCGGAAATGTGGCGAACACATTTGGCGCCGGCAAGACGTTCACCATCAGTGCGGGCACGGTGAAATTGGGCAATGCCGCCTCGTTGGGCGATGCCACCGGCGCCGTCTCGGTGACTAACGGCGCGGTGCTGAATTTGAACGGACAGGCGGTTGCGAACACGAACGCGCTGACCTTGAACGGCTCGGGCATCGGGGGAACCGGCGCCCTCATGAACAGCAGCAACACCGCGGCCAGCTATGCGGGCGCAGTCAACCTGGCCAGCGACAGCACCATCGGCAGCACGGGCACCGGCAACACGTTCACCGTCGGCGGCACCATCACCAGCACCGGCACACAAAACCTGACGATCAAAGCGGGCGGCACGCAAGCGATCACCCTGACCAACGTCAACAACACCGGAACAGTCACCAACTCCGGGACCGGTGGCGGCACGGTGACCATCACGACCCTCGGCAGCAACGTCACCGGCCTCACGGAAGCAGGGGCATCGCCGCTCACCGTCACCAACGCGGTCGGCCTGACATCGAGCCTGAAGAGCTTTACCTCCAGCGGTGCCGGGCTCTTCACTCTCAGCGGCCAGGTTACAGGCACGCAAAACCTCACCCTCAGCGCCAACAGCACGGGCAACATCACCCTCACCGCCGGCACCAACAGCGGCGGAAGCATCACCAACAACGGCGCCGGCACGAACACCGTCACCGTCGGCGCGATTGGCGCCACTGTCACTGGCGGCGTCACGCAGAACGCGACCAACTCCATCCTGTATCTCAACGGCGCAAATACCTACACCGGCGGAACCACCATCACCGCAGGCACCTTGAAAGTCGGCAGCACCACCGCCCTGGGTGCCAGCGGCAGCGCGGCGAGCGTCGCGACGGGAGCGGTCCTCGACTTGAACGGCATTGCGATGACCAATACCAACGCCCTGACCTTGAACGGCTCCGGCATCAGCAACGGCGGTGCGCTGATCAACAACAGCGCGACAGCGGGAACCTACGCCGGGTTGATCACGCTGGGCAGCGCCAGCAGCATCGTTGCGAACACCGGGACCATCGCGATCTCGAACGCCGGCACGATCACCGGTGCCTACGGGCTGACACTGGGCGGCGCGGGTAACGGCACTGTCACGAGCATCATCGGCACGGGCGCGCTGACCAAGCAGGGCGCCGGCACATGGACGCTCTCCGGCGCGAACACCTACACCGGCACGACCACGGTGAATGGTGGCTTGCTCTTGCTCAACGTCGCGGAAAACGCGGGAACAAGCGGCCCGTTGGGCAAACCGGCGACACTCGCCAACAGCATCGTCCTCCAGGGCGGCGGCTTGCAATTCACAGCCACTAACAAATACGACTACACCACCTCCGGCCGCCTGCAGTTGGCGGACGGCAGCACCGGCACCATCAATACGAATGGGCAAAACGTGACCTTCGCGAATGCCATGGGAGTTGGGGCTTTGAAGACTGGGGGGCTGACCAAAGCCGGCCTCGGCACCCTGACTCTCAACGCCACAAACACCTTCTCCGGCAATACCCTGGTGAGCGCAGGAACCCTTGCCCTGGGGAATAATCTCGCCCTCCAGAACAGCGCCATCGACACCTCCGGCGCGGGCAACATCAACGTGACCGGCTACGCCACCCCGACCTTCGGCGGACTCATCGGCAGCAAGGATCTGACCTTGGTGATCACCGCCGGCTACGGCAGCGTGACAGCCCTGACCCTCAACCCCAGCGCCAGCAAATCCAACTCCTACTCCGGCGTCATCGCCGATGGGGCCGCCGGCATGACCTTGATCAAGTCCGGCGCCGGCACGCAGATCCTCTCGGGCAACAACACCTACACCGGCTTGACCACCATCGGCGCAGGCGTCCTGAACATCCAGAATGTCACCGCGCTCGGCACCACGGCGAACGGCACTTCGGTGACCAGCGGTGCCGCCCTCCAGATCCAAGGCGGCATCACGGTGGGCGCGGAAGCACTGACCCTCAACGGCACGGGCATCGCCGCAGATGGTGCCCTGCGCAACGTCAGCAACTCGAACGTCTGGCAGGGCACGGTGACGCTCGGCGGCGACGCGCGCATCAACTCGGACTCCGGCTCGCTGACGTTCAACACCGCGGCCAACAGCATCACCGGATCAAACACGAACCTCACGCTCGGCGGCGCGGGCACCGGCATCGTCGCCGGCACCATCACCACCGGCTCCGGCACGCTGACCAAGGACGGCAGCGGCACATGGACGCTCTCGGGCGCGAACACCTACACCGGCACCACCACCGTCAACGGCGGCACGCTTCAGATCGGCAACGGGACGACCGGAAGCCTGAATGGCACCTCCGGAACCGGTCTGACCTTCGGCGGCACCGGGACTGCAAACTTCAATGAGGCGGCCGGCGTCGCTCAAGGGATGGGAGTGCTGACTATCAGTGCTGGTGAAGGCATGGTGGTGTCCACCTATGGCACCGGCACCGGCAACAGTTCGGTCACCTTTTCCAACGTCACCGCCCGCGCGGCCGGCACGGCCATGAACTTCGCGACCAGCGGCGGCAACGGCACCACCAACAAGATCGTCCTCACGCAATACAACGGCAGTGCGACGCCTACGGGCGCGCTTCTGGACAAGGGGATTTTCTTCGGCGGCAGCAACTACGCCGCCTACGACACAGGCGGCTTCCTCAGGGCTTATGCCACCGGCGATACCGGCTATGTCAGCGCAAACGGAACGATTAGCGATAATGCGACAACGAATGTCGCCCTGACCGGCGCGGTCACCGGGCAAGGCAATGCGACTGTCAACACGTTGAATATCGGCGCCAATAACCTCACCCTGGCCAACGGGACCGTTTTCGGCACCAGCGGGATTCTGGCCTCTGGCGGCACCAACATCGTGATCGACAAAACCACCGCCAGCACCATTCAGGCGGCCACTGCCGGTGCTGAAATGGTCATCCGCGTGGACGGCGCCACGGACCAACTCACGATCAACCCCGTCATCCAAAACAACACCTCGGCCAGCATGCTCACCAAATCCGGCGCGGGCACGCTCACGCTCACCGCCGCGAACACCTACACCGGCGGCACCTATCTCAACGCCGGCACGCTCAACATCAACAATGCCTCCGCCCTCGGCACCGGTACATTTACCATCAACGGCGGCATGATCGGCAACACCAGCGGCGCCGCCATCACCACCGGCAACAACCCCCAGACCTGGAACAACGATTTCGCCTTCACCGGCACCAGCAACGGCACCCACGACTTGAACCTCGGCACCGGGGCCGTGAGCCTCGGCACTTGGTCGGGCACCTCGCGCGCCGTCACGGTCAATGCGGGCAACCTCACCGTCGGCGGGATCATCGCCAATGGCACGGCCAACAGCCTGACCAAAGCCGGCACCGGCACCCTGGCCCTCTCGGGCACGAACACCTACACCGGCACGACCACGGTGACGGGCGGCTTGATCCAGCTCAACTCCGTGGAAAGTGTGGGAGTCAGCGGTCCGCTGGGCAACACGACAGCGGCCAACAGCATCGTCCTCCAGGGCGGCGGCTTGCAATTCACAGCCACTAACACCTACGACTACTCCGGCCGCCTGCAGTTGGCGGACGCCAGCACCGGCACCATCGATACGAATGGGCAAAACGTGACCTTCGCGAATGCCTTGGGGGTTGGGGCGTTGAAGTCAGGGGCACTCACCAAAGCCGGCAACGGCACCTTAATCCTCTCCGGCGCGAACACCTACACCGGCACGACCACGGTGACGGGTGGTTTGATCCAGCTCAACGCCGCGGAAATCCCGGGAGTCAGCGGCCCGTTGGGCAGCTCGACAGCAGCCAACAACATCCTCCTCCAGGGCGGCGGATTGCAATTCACAGCCACCAACACCTACGACTACTCCAGCCGCCTGCTGTTGGTGGACGGCAGCACCTCCACCATCGATACGAATGGGCAAAACGTGACGTTCGCGAATGCCATTCTCGCTACAGCTTTGAAGACCGGGGCGCTGACCAAAGCCGGTGCCGGCACCCTGACCCTCAACGGCGTGAGCACCTACACCGGCAAGACCTTGGTGAGTGCCGGAACCCTTGCCATCGGGAACAATAGTGCCCTCCAAGACAGCGCTATCGACACCTCCGGCGCGGGCAACATCGCGCTGTCAGTGACCGCGCCCACTTTCGGCGGGCTGATCGGCAGTACCGCCCTCGCCACGGTGATCAACAGCGGCTACGCTTGGGTCACAGCCCTGACCCTCAGCCCTAATTCCGGCATCACCAACTCCTACTCCGGCGTCATCGCCGATGGAGCCGCCGGCATGACCTTGACGAAGTCCGGCTCCGGCACCCAGATCCTCTCGGGCGCAAACACCTACACCGGCTTGACCACCGTCAACGGCGGGGGCGTCCTGAATATCCAGAATGCCACCGCGCTCGGCACCACGGCGAACGGCACCACGGTGTCCAGCGGCGCGGCCCTCGAGATCCAAGGTGGCATCACGGTGGGCGCGGAAGCCCTCACGCTCATCGGCACGGGCATCTCCTCGGGTGGCGCCCTGCGCAACATCAGCGGCACGAACGTCTGGCAGGGTACGGTGACGCTCGGCGGTGCCGTGCGCATCAACTCGGACTCCGGCTCGCTGACTTTCAACACCGCCGCCAACAGCATCACCGGAACAAACATGAACCTCACGCTCGGCGGCGCGGGCAACGGCACCGTCGTCGGCACCATCACCACCGGCACCGGCACGTTGACCAAGAACGGCACCGGCACATGGATCCTCTCGGGCGCGAACACTTACAATGGCACGACCACGGTGAATGGCGGCTTGATCGGGCTCAACGTCGCGGAAATCGCGGGAACAAGCGGCCCGTTGGGCAACTCGACAGCAGCCAACAGCATCGTCCTCCAGGGCGGCGGCTTGCAATTCACAAGCGCCAACACCTACGACTACACCACGTCCGGCCGCCTGCAGTTGGCGGACGCCAGCACCGGCACCATCAATACGAATGGGCAAAACGTGACCTTCGCGAATGCCTTTGGAGTAGGGACTTTGAAGACAGGAGCGCTCACCAAGGCCGGCACCGGCACCTTGACCCTCTCCAGAGCCAACACCTACAAGGGCACGACCACGGTGACGGGCGGCTTGATCGGGCTCAACGTCGCGGAAATCGCGGGAGTCAGCGGCCCGCTGGGCAACTCGACAGCAGCCAACAGCATCGTCCTTCAGGGCGGCGGCTTGCAATTCACAACCAATAACGCCTACGACTACTCTGGCCGCCTGCAGTTGGCGGACGCCAGCACCGGCACCATCGATACGAATGGGCGAAACGTGATCTTCGCGAATGCCCTGGGAGTTGGGGCCTTGAAGACTGGGGCGCTGACCAAAGCCGGCACCGGCACCCTGACCCTCTCCGCCGCGAACACCTACACCGGCACGACCACGGTGACGGGCGGTTTGATCCAGCTCAACGCCGTGGAAACCCCGGGAACAAGCGGCCCGCTGGGCAACTCGACAGCGGCCAACAGCATCGTCCTCCAGGGCGGCGGCTTGCAATTCACAACCATTAACACCTACGACTACTCCGGCCGCCTGCTGTTGGCGGACGCCAGCACCAGCACCATCAACACGAATGGGCAGTCCGTGACCTTCGCGAATGCCCTGGGAGTTGGGGCTTTGAAGACTGGGGCGCTGACCAAGGCCGGTGCCGGCAGCTTGACCCTCTCCGCCGCGAACACCTACACCGGAAATACGACGGTGAGCGCGGGCACCTTGATGGTCGGCAACGCCACCGCCCTGGGCACCGGCTCGGTGAGCGTCGCAGCGACGGGAGCGGCACTCGATTTGAACGGCACGGTGATGACCAGCACCAATGCCCTGACCCTGAACGGCACGGGAGTCAACAGCGGCGGCGCACTGACCAATAGCAGCGCGACAGCGGGAACCTACGCCGGGCTGATCACGCTCGGCAGCGCCAGCAGCATCATGGCGCGCACCGGGAACATCACGATCTCGAACCCCGGCACGATCACCGGCGCCTTCGGGTTGACGCTGGGCGGCACGGAAATCGGCAGCATCTCGAGCATCATCGGCACGGGCGCAGGCACGCTGACCAAACTGAACTCCGGCGCATGGACGCTCGCCGGCAACAACACCTACACCGGCAGCACGACGATCAGTGCGGGCACGCTGAAGCTTGGCATTGCCGGGGCGCTGGGCAACGGGACGGCTAACACGTCCGGAGTGACAGTGAGCGCAAACGGGGCGGCGCTTGACCTGAACGGGGTCACGCCGACGGCGACCGTGGCCTTGACCCTGAACGGCGCGGGCGTTTCCAACACCGGCGCGCTGACCAACAGCAGCGCGACAGCGGGAACCTACGCCGGGCAGATCACGCTCGGCAGCGCCAGCAGCATGGTTGCGGGCAGCGGGAACATCACGATCTCGAACCCCGGCACGATCACCGGTGCCTTCGCGCTGACGCTGGGCGGTGCCAATAACGGCAGCATCGCGAGCATCATCGGCACGGGCGCCGGCACGCTGACCAAAGCCGGCGCCGGCACATGGACCCTCTCGGGAGCCAACACCTACACCGGCACGACCACGGTGTTAGGCGGCTTGCTCGGGCTCAACGTCACGGAAATCGCGGGAGTAAGCGGCCCGCTGGGCAAACAACTGGCGACAGCGGCCAACAGCATTATCCTCAAGGGCGGCGGCTTGCAATTCACAAGCAATAACACCAACGACTACTCCGGCCGCCTGCAGTTGGCGGATCGCTTCACCGGCACCATCGATACGAATGGGCAGTCCGTGACCTTTGCGACTGCCATGGGAGTTGGGGCTTTGAAGTCCGGTGCGCTGACCAAAGCCGGCCTCGGCACTCTGACGCTCAACGCCGCGAACACCTTCACCGGCAAGACCCTGGTGAGCGGCGGAACCCTTGCCCTCGGGAGCAATCTTGCCCTCCAGAGCAGCGCCATCGACACCTCCGGCGCGGGCGTCATCACGCTCACCGGCTTGACCACCCCGACCTTCGGAGGGCTCATCGGCAGCACCGACCTCACCTCGGTGATCACCACCGGCTACGGCAGCGTGACAGCCCTGACCCTCAATCCCAGCGCCAGCATCTCCAATTCCTACTCCGGCGTCATCGCCAATGGGGCCGCCGGCATGACCCTGACGAAGTCCGGCGCGGGCACCCAGATCCTCTCGGGCAACAACACGTACACCGGCTTGACCACCGTCAGCGCGGGCGTCCTGAACATCCAGAATGCCACCGCGCTCGGCACCACGGCGAACGGAACCTCCGTGACCAGCGGCGCCGCCCTCCAAATTCAAGGCGGCATCACGGTGGGTGCGGAATCCCTGGCCCTCAACGGCGCGGGCATCGCCTCGAATGGCGCCCTGCGCAACATCAGCGGGGATAACGTCTGGCAGGGCGCGGTGACGGTCACCAGCTCCGCTCGCATCAACTCGGACTCCGGCTCGCTGACGTTCAACACTGCCCCTATCAGCATCAACGGAACCTCTAACCTGGCCCTCACGCTCGGCGGCGCGGGCAACGGCACCATCGCCGGCACCATCCAAACCGGCGGCACAGGCACGCTGACCAAGGACGGCACCGGCACATGGACGCTCGCCGGCGCGACTAACCTCTCCGGCTTGACCACCGTCAGCGGCGGCACGCTCAAGGTGGATGCCGGAGCGGGCGGTTCCCTCTGGGGCCCATCTCCGTATTCAGCTCTCACATTTGGCGGAACCGGCACGTTCAACTATGACAACACGACGGCTGCCGGTGCCAAGTCGCAGAATATGGGCACGCTGACGTTCTCGCTCGGTGAAGGAACGGTCGCCGCCACGCGCACCGCGCTGCAGACGGTCGGCTTGACCTTCAGCTCCCTGGCCGCACACGTCGCCGGTACCACCAGCAACTTCGTCCTCGCCGGAACTCCCGGCACCAACGGCACCGACGACAAGATCACCCTGACGGGCCAAGCAGCCGGCTTCATCAACCAGAGCACGTTCTTCGGAGGCAGCAACTACGCCTGGATGAATGCCGCGGGAACGTATGTCCGCGGGATCAACTACAACGGCATCGAAGGCATGACGAGCGGTAACGCCACGACCCTTGCCAGCGCCACATATCAGCAGATCACCGGAGCGATCACCGGCCAGAACAATGCCACATTCACCACCCTGAATATTAGCGGCAACAACGATTTCACGCTGGCCGCGTCGCAGACGGTCTCGGTCAACGGCATCCTCAAGACGGGCAATGTGGTGGGCGGCGCGACGATCAGCGGCGGCACGGGCATCCAAGCGGCAACGAGCGGTGCCGAGCTGGTCATCCGCACCGATGGTGCCAATGATGCTTTGACCATCAGCTCTCCGATCCTCGCCAACGGGGCCAGCATGCTCACCAAATCCGGCGCGGGCACGCTCACTCTCAGCGCCGCGAACAACTACACCGGCGGCACCTATCTCAACGCAGGAACGCTCAACATCAATAATGCCGCAGCCCTCGGCACCGGCAAACTCACCATCAACGGCGGCACCATCGACAACACCAGCGCCGCCGCCCTCACCACCGGCAACAACACGCAGGCCTGGAACAACGACTTCGCCTTCACCGGCACCAAAGACCTGAACATGGGCACCGGGGCCGTGACCCTCGGCACTGAGGTGGGCACGTCGCGCACCATCACCGTCAATGCCGGCACCCTCACCGAGGGCGGCATCATCTCCAACGGCTCGACGGCCACCGCCCTCATCAAAGCCGGCGCGGGCGCGCTCACGCTGGGCGGCAACAACACCTACACCGGCGGCGTCACGCTGAATACCGGCACACTCAACATCAACGCTGCCGCCGCCCTCGGCACCAGTGCCGGAACATTCACCATCAACGGCGGCACGATCGGCAACACCAGCGGCACCTCCATCGCCATGACCATCGTCAATCCGCAGACTTGGAACGGCGACTTCGCCTTCACCGGCGCCGGCCTGATGACCACCGCGCTCTACGACCTGTATATGAACACCGGGGCCGTGACCCTCGGCACGACGGAGGGCGCCTCGCGCACCATCACGGTCAATTCCGGCACCCTCGCCGAGGGCGGCGTCATCGCCAATGGCGCGACGGCCAACAGCCTCATCAAGGCGGGCGCGGGCGCCCTGTCGCTCTACGGCGCGAACATCTTCAGCGGCGGCGTCACCCTCAACGCCGGCACCCTGAACATCAATAACGCTGCCGCTCTGGGCGACGTGGTCACCAGCACCCTGACCATCAACGGCGGCACCCTTGGCCAGACGGCCAATGGCGGTAGCGGCGGCAATGCCGGCATGCTCACCGCGGACTACGTGCAGGTCTGGAATGGCGACTTCGGGTTTTCGATCGCCCCTGTGACATCCGGATTATTCATGGGGGTCAATATGGAAAGCCTGAACCTCGGCAACGGCACTGTCAGCCTGGGCACCGTGGCGGGGGGTGCCGCCACCCGCACGATCACGACGGATGGTTATTACGGCAACCTCGCCGTCGGGGGCATCATTTCCGACGGCGTCACGGCCAACAGCATCACCAAGAACGGCACGGGCGTCTTGACCCTCAACGGCGCGAACCTCTTCACCGGCGGCGTCACGCTCAACGCCGGCACCCTGCAAATCGGCAGCGCGACGGCTTTGGGCAACAACGATGGCATCCTGACCATCAACGGCGGCAGCCTGGCCGCCAACGTCGCCACGACGTTGGCCAACAACAATCCGCAGGTGTGGAATGGCTCCTTTTCCTTCCGCCCCAGCATCCCTGGTGCGACTGGCTTTGCCCTGAACATGGGGACCGGGGACGTCACCCTCGGGGGCAATGTCACCGTCACCGCCATCAATAGTGCCCTCACCGAAGGCGGGGCCATCGGCGATGGCACCAACACTTACGGCGTCACCTGGGTCGCGGGCTACAACGGCTACCAACCCACCATCACCTTGAACGGCACCAGCACTTACAGCGGGCCGACGGTCGTGCAAAGCCAGTCTGGTTATACCAATTCCCAAGTCTATGGGACCACCCCCGCCAACGTCACGCTGGCCACGGGTGCCCTCCTCAACACTTCCAGCGTGACCGTCAACGGCAACGGCTATTTCCTCGTGGGCAGCACCACTCAATCCAACGGCCTCATCAATTCCGCGGCAACGCTCACCATGGGCGGCAATGGCGGCGGCTATTACAACTTTGTCAATGCGACTGGCTCCGCCAACAAACAGACCTTCGCCAGCCTGACGATCGGCTCGGGTGACGACGTCCTTTTTACCTCCACCACCCTCCCCTCCCAGTTCACCTTCACGGACCCAAACCCCTACTTGCGCAGCGTGGGCGGCGTGGCGCGGTTCATCGACTTCGACTCCAATACCACATTCACTTACGCCCCCAGCGGCACCGGCAACGTCATCGGCTCGAACCCGGCAACCGCCATGCTCGTCGGCGCGACCTGGTCCAACGAAAACATGATCTTGGGTGCGACCAATTTCGTGTTGGCTCCCGCCGCCGGTGGTGGCTTGACCGCCCTCACGAGCGCCCCGAACTCATGGGGGACGGGAATCAATACCGATGTGGCTGCTTGTTCCACGGCCTCCGGCACGGTAAGCCAGAGCCTCCGGTTGAATGCGACCGGCAGCCTCACCCTCCCTGGCGCGTTCACCGTCGAGTCGGGCGGCATTTTGATGACAAGCACCCCCACCGCACCGGTGACCATCACCGGCGGCACCATCACCACCGGGATTCCCGGCGGCGACTTGTGGGTCGTCGAGGGCGGCAATGGGATGGCCGGCAGTCAACTCGTGGACCCGACTCATGGGCTGATCATCAATTCCCAAATCCTGGACAACGGCGGCTCGAGCCTCACCAAGGTCGGCATGCGCGCCCTCTACCTGACGAACACCAACAACACCTACACCGGCGGCACCTACCTCGCGGACGGCATCCTCAATGTCGCCTCGGAGGGGAGCTTGGGCAGCGGCGCGTTCAACTTCACCGGCAACGCACAACTCCAGGCCGCGGGCAACGTCGCGCTGGGCACCCGCGCCGTCACGATTGGCCAAGGCCTAACCGCAACCTTCGACACCAACGGCAACAACATCACCGTGGGCGGCGTCATCAGCAGCACCGGCAACACCGCGTCCCTGACCAAAACCGGGTTTGGCACGCTCACACTCACCGGCCAGAACACCTACACCGGCATCACGACGGTCAATAACGGCACCCTCAAGCTCGACTTCAGCGCCGCCGGAGCCCCGACCTCGAACATCATCAACCCCAACAGCATCCTCAATATTGGTGCTGGCGGGTATACTGACTCCCTCATCATTCAGGGCGCGGACGGCGTCGCCAACACCCAGACTTTTGGCGCCACCCCCAGCCCTATTCAATCCGTCGGCGCGACGAATGTCTTGGGCGGCATGACCAACATGGTGTTTAATGCCGGGGCCGGCGGCTCGCTCATCGTGAACCTCGGCAACATCACCGGAGGACCCAACAACGGCTCCTGCTTGGACGTCACCACCAGCGGCAACGTCACCGTGGCCGGCGTCAACAACACCTCGTCGACATTGACAGGGAATCTGGGTTACCTCGACAAGGGTTTTCTGAATAACGGTGGCAATAATGGCGTATGGGCCACGGTCAACAAAAACACTTGGGCGACCGTCAATACGTCGGGCAACCTCGTGGGCTTTGCCAACTCCGACTACAGAACCAACAATACTGGCGGCATGGCGGACATCGTCACCAGCGGCAACCTCACCGGCACTTCTGTCGCAGCCTCCACGTTGCGTTTTAACGACACCCTTGCTTCCGGCGTCGGGAAGACCTTGACCCTCTCCGGCACCCAAGTGACCCAACTCTCCATGGGGGGCGGCATCCTGGTGACCGCCAACGTCGGCGCGCAAGACTCGACGATTACCGGCGGCTTCCTGACTGGCGCCAACCTGACCCGACTGGCCATTTTCCAAAATAACACGGCCGCCAACCTGGTCATCAATTCGCAGCTCACGGATCAAGCGGGGGCGAGCGCCGTGTATAAGAATGGAGCCGGCACCCTGATTCTCAACGCCGTGAATGTGAACTCCTCCGCGTTTGTTGTGAACGAAGGCAAGGTCATCGCGACCGGCGATTACACGCCGAGCTCGATCAAAACCATCACCACCACCACCGGCTCCAAAGTGGTGGCCATGTCCGATACCTCGGGCCTCTTCGTTGGCCAGGTGATTAGTGCGGCTACCCCCGGCCTGCCGGTGATAAACGGGGGCCTCCCCAACGTCGTGACGGCGATTAATCCAGGCGTGAGCGTCACGATCTCCAATAACGCCTCGGCCAGCAACACGCTGAACGCCACCTTCCAAAGCGGCGGCGCCATCGGCGGGTTTAGCTCCAGCGCCATAACCGCATCTATTGCCAACGGCGCGACCCTCCAGATCGGCAGCGCCGCCACCGGCAACGCCGGCAGCATCGACCCCAACGTGTATATCTCCAACCTGGGCACACTCATCCTCAGCCACAGCGGCAACTACACCTTCGGCAACACCATCACCGGAGCCGTCGCCATCAACAGCCTGAGTGGCACCAACGCCACGAACACCCTCGAAATCACCGGCGGCGGCAACACCACCCTCGGCGCCTCCGGCGTTGTCAATGGTTCCGGTGCCGGCGGGCAGGGTAATTACACCCTCACTACCGCCGGTAATGTCTATGCCGGACAGGCTGTCACGGGCACCAACATCGCGGCGGGAACGACTGTCAACCGGGTGGATGGATTGAATGTGTATCTCAGCGCCAACATTTTGACCGGCGGGGCGACGAACGCCACCTTCTCGACGAACGGCACCACATTCAACGGCATCACCCGGATCACTGGCAACAGCACGCTGATCCTTGGCTCGGCACTGGCCCTCCAGAACAGCACGCTCGATTACACGAGCACCGGCATTTTCTCCTTCGGCAGCTTGACCTCCGTCACCCTGGGCGGGCTCAGCGGCACTCAAGACCTCCCCCTCACCAACTCCTCCTCCGCCGCTGTCGCCCTCACCCTGGGTGGCACGTATAATAGCAACACGGTCACCAACAACTTCAACACCACGTATTCGGGCAACCTCACCGGCAACGGCTCCCTCACCAAAAACGGCATCGGCACCACCACCCTCACCGGCGTGAACACCTACTCCGGCAACACCACCGTCAGCGCCGGCACGCTGCAGCTCGGCAGCGCGACGGCGCTGAGTGGCAACTCCAGCGCGGTGAGCGTCGCATCAGGTGCGACCCTTGATTTGAATGGCCAGACGCTGACCAACACCAACCCCCTCACCTTGAACGGCCCAGGCTTCATCGGCGCTGCGCTGGCCAACAGCAGCGCCTCGGCCGCTGTGTATGCGGGCACGGTGACATTGGCGGCCGACAATAGCAGCGTCGGCGGGAACGGTGCCGGCACCATAACTCTCAACGGGATCGTCTCGGGGGCTTTCAGCCTGTATAAGGGCGGCACGGACACGCTGATCTTAAATGCGGCAAACACATTCGGCGCTTCGAACAAGACCTTCACCATCGGCGGGGGCACGGTGCAATTGGGCAATGCCGCCTCGTTGGGCAATGCTACCAGCGCGGTCTCGGTGATGTCCGGCGCGGTTCTGGATTTGTCTGGCCAGACGGTTGTGAACACGAATCCTCTGACCATCAACGGACAGTATAGCTCGACGATCGGCGCGCTGACCAACAGCAGCTCGGCCGCCTCGTATGCTGGCACGGTGGCCTTGGGGTCGGACAGCAGCATCGGCGGGAACGGCGCCAGCACCTTAACTCTCAACGGGATCGTCTCGGGGGCATTCAACCTCACCAAGATCGGCACCGACACGCTGGCCTTCGGAAATGTGACGAACACCTTCGGCGCCAACAAGACGTTCACCATCAGCGCCGGCACGGTGCGATTGGGCAATGCCACCTCGTTGGGCAATGCCACCAACTCGGTCGCGGTGACTTCCGGCGCGGTCCTGGATTTGTATGGCCAGACGGTTGCGAACACCAACCCTCTCACCATCAGCGGACAGTATAGCTCGACGGTCGGCGCGGTGGCCAACAGCAGCAGCGGCAACGCCTCGTATGCGGGCACGGTGGCATTGGCATCCGACAGCAGCATCGGCGGGAACGGTGCCGGCAATATGACTCTCAGCGGAGTCGTCTCGGGGGCTTACAACCTCACCAAGGTCGGCTCGGGCACGCTGGTTCTCAGCAACGCGGCGAACACCTTTGGCGGCGCGGGCAAGACGTTCACCATCAGCGCGGGCACGGTGCAATTGGGTGTCATTGCCGGATCGTTGGGCGATGTCAGCACTGCGGTCTCGGTGACTTCCGGCGCTGCTCTGGATTTGAACAGCCAATGGTCTGATGTTGCTGCCAACCCCGTGACCATCAACGGACGGTATAGCTCGACGGTCGGCGCGTTGACCGACAGTGTTGGCGCGGGCCAGTATGCTGGCACGGTGGCATTGGGTTCCGCCAGCAGCATCGGCGGCGCGATGAGCTTCACCCTGAGCGGCGCGATCAGCGGGAACTACGCGCTGACAAAAGTCGGGGCCGGCCAATTGACTCTCTCCGGCGACAACTCCTTCACCGGCGGCGTGACCATCAGCACCGGCGAATTGAGGCTGGGGAGCACCGGCGCTCTCAACGGCACGGCGGGATCGGAAAATGCAGTGGCCTTCGGCTCTGGCGTCTTGAACGCTTTCCTGTCGATCAATGGCAACAACGTCACGATCGCCAACCTGACCACCGATCCCACCACCCCGGGATCCGCATTTGTGCAGAATAATGCGAATGGGGCGGCGACCGCCACGTTGACCGTGGGCAACTCCCTGAACTTGAGCGGCACCTACGCGGGGATCATCCAGAACCGCAGTAATGCCTCTTCTGTTAAATTAGCACTGACCAAGGCCGGCACAGGAACGCTCACGCTCACCGGCGCCAACACCTACAGCGGCAAGACGATCATCCAGAACGGCACGCTTGCATTCAACACCGGCAACGCCAGCTCCACGGGGACTCAGTCGCTGGGAGCCAACGCCACGGTTGACCTCGGCGTCGCCTCGACAAGCTCGGGCATCCTGAACTACATCGGCACCGCCAGTGCCAGGCTGGCAAAAAACATCAACGTCCTCGGCAACGGCGCCGACACGATCCAGAACAGCAGCGCCACCGGCCTGCTGACGCTTAGCGGCATTCTCACCCAGAACGGCACCGTCCTCATCCTCAAGGGCGGGACGGGCGGCATCACCGTCAACGGCACGATCTCGGGCACGGGTCCCGGTTCCAACCTGATCGTGGACGGCGGCACCACGACGCTCACCACCAATTCCAACACCTACGCCGGCAAGACGGTCGTCCAGAGCGGCACGCTTGCCTTCACCATCGGCAACGCCACCGCCACCGGGGCCCAGTCGCTCGGAGTCAACACCGACCTCGACCTCGGCGTCGCCTCGACAAGCTCGGGCTTCCTGAACTACACCGGCGCCGGCGCCAACACCCTCGCCAAGAACATCAACGTCCTCGGCAATGGCACCGACACGATCCGGAACAGCAGCGCCGCTGGCCTGCTCACGCTCACCGGCACGATCACCAAGAACGGCACCGTCCTCACCCTCAAGGGCGGGACGGGCGGCATCACGGTCAGCGGCACGATCACGGGCTCGAACTCCGGCTCAGACCTGGTCGTGGACGGCGGCACCACGACGCTCGCCACAGCGAACACCTACAACGGCCCGACCTCGATCATCAACGGCGCGACGCTCAACGCGAACGCCACCGGTGCCCTGCCCACGGCGACCCGCTCGGCGGTGAGCCTCGACCAGTCGGGCACCGGCACCTCGACGCTGGCCCTCGGCGCAAGCCAGTCGGCCGGTTCCCTCACCGGTGCCGCGACCTCGAAGGTCACCCTCGGCGCCAACACCCTGACCCTCGGCACAACCGGCAACGCGACATCCACCTTCGCAGGCGTCATCTCCGGCACAAATGGCAACGTCTTCAAGGACGGCACCTCGATCCAAGTCCTCACCGGCAACAATACCTACACCGGCACGACCACCGTGAACGCGGGGACGCTCGAAGCGGCCGCGGCGGGTGCGCTCGGCAACACCTCGGCCATCACCGTGGCCACCACCGGCACCCTCCTGCTCAGCGCAAATGCGACGACCAACAGCAATGCCCTGACGCTGTCCGGCGGCACCGTGGCGCTCATCAAAACCGGCACCGGAGTCAGCAACACGCTCGGTGCCCTGACGCTGACCGAGACCTCGATCATCGATTTCGGATCCATCTCCTCGGGCAACAACATCCTCACCCTCGGCGCCGTAACGTGGACATCCGGAAAATTCCTCGCTATCTGGAACTGGTCCGGCACCCCGCTCATGCCAAACGGCACCGACCGGCTCATGATCAACGGCGACCAAACCACATGGACAGCGAACCTCGGCAACATCAATTTCTACTCGGGCAGCGGCGGCGCAACACTGATCGGCACCGCAATATTTTCCGGCAACGAGCTGGTCGCCGTCCCCGAACCCGCCACATGGACCTACACCGTCCTCGCCCTCGGCGCAGCAGCCCTCCTAGTCACCCGCCGCCGCCGGCTCACGGGAAGGATGAAGGATGAAGGATGAGGGATGAAGTGAAGACCTCCAAACACGCCAAACCTTCTGCCCTTAAACCTTAAACCTCAATCCGGCCGGAGGAATTTTCACCACGAAGGGCTCGGAGTCCACAAAGTGAGGAGCTTATAAAGCCTTACAACTGCTGCCCCCATACGCCGAAAGGATCTCCTCCTGCTTCTCTCTCGGCGTCCTCACCCGGCCCAGCGTGTCAACTTTCAGAACTTCGCTCCTGCTTTCTGTAATCGTCATTACCGCAGGCTACGACACTTCTGCTATTTCCCGATAGATGTGCCAGAAGTACCGCTTACTTTCAACGAGAACGGCAACCACTTATTTACACTTATCTGGCCGGGCCAACAGCCCCGTCCGCCGGTTTGATGCAGAAGAGAGGAGGCGCGGATCACGGAGTGATTCCGGGTCTGCTGCGAAAGCCGATCTCGCAAGCAGGCTTGCAGAGTCGGCTTCCGCCGCAGACCGCCGAACCGGGCCGCCGGTTCTCGCCTCCCTCCCCACCGCCATTGCGGTGGGAACATTTCTTTCATTAGTGGTTCAAAATATTCGATCTAACCCCGCCGCAGGCGGCTTGACCATTGTTTCATCTCTTCTGTAGGTCAACAAGCCGCGTCCGTGCCGGACGTGCGCCCGCCAACCCTTCTACCCTGCTGCATCCGTGTTGATCCGGTGCGCCAGCACCGCCAACCAAACCAATGAACTGAAAAGTGTTCATCATGCCAACTGAATATCCAGCATGTAGAGAAGCGGACAGCGACGGGAGCAATCCCGGCGCTGAAGCTCCGTGGATCGAACCTGTGAGCCGCAGCGCAAGCGAACCCGAAACAGCCTCGTTACACAAAGTGAGAACGGCCAATCCGTCGGATGTGCCGAAGCCTGAAACTCGCCGTGAAGAGATATTCACGAACAGCGGCGGGGTTCTCCGGGGTGAAAGGGGGCAGCGCGCAGGGAAGGTGAGGTTGGGCAGGCTGGGAGACCCCTGCCACCAGCCACGTGAAGAACGAGGCGAAACATACGCCGAATCCATAAGGCGAGTGTTGGGGGTAGGGGAGTCGGAGAGGCCCGTAGTAGCGAGGAAGCGGGGTAACGCCCGTGGAGCGAAGGGGCCTTGGCCATGCGGCACGAACTCAGAAGCCGACGTTGCTGATTGGAGAAATCCCATTACAGCTCACGCGCGTCGGATTGAGAGCGCTGTTGCTGGTGGATGCCAAATCGCCTCCGGCGGTGAATGCTCTGCCCAAAGCGCATGGCTAAAGCCGGATGCAGGAAATCTGCCCGTCCGGTTTGACGAGGGGGAAGGAAGTCGGCGGTCATTGGATTCGTCCTCTCATTCCGTGGCTTCCCTCCCTACTCTACTGGGTCCATTGTATTTTCAGGATTATTTCTGGAAAATCCATTTGCGTTTGGTAATGCCATGCGCTAATCAAGATTCATGATTCAACGAACGTGCTGGGTTGATCGGATTGAGGAGGCATGGAAATCCCGCCGGATCGTCTGGCTGGCGGGACCACGGAGGCTGGGGAAAACCACGCTGGCGCGGCAATTGGAGGGGGTGGAGTATTTCGATTGCGACCTGCCATCGGTTCGCCGCGATGCCGAGGATACCGAAGCGTTCCTTTCCGCTCACCGGGGCAAGCGGCTGGTTCTGGATGAGATCCACCGGCTGGCCAATCCCTCGGAGCTGCTGAAAGTGGCGAGCGACCACCATCCCGACACGCGGATCGTCGCAACCGGCTCTTCGACACTCGGTGCGGGAGCCCGGTTTCGGGACACGTTGACCGGCAGAAAGCGGACGGTGCATCTGCATCCGGTTCTCTGGCGCGAGATGGCCACCTTTGATTGCGGATCCCTGGAGAGACGCCTCCTGCAGGGAGGCTTGCCGGAAAGCCTGATCCAGGAGACCCCGGACGAAGCGGAATTTTCCGACTGGCTCGAATCGTTTTGGGCCAGGGACATCATGGACCTGTTTTCCGTCTCGAAGAGGTATTCGTTTCTGCGCTTTTTAGAAATGCTCTGGGCGCAAAGCGGCGGGCTGTGCCAACTGACATCGTTCACCGGGCCGTGCGAAGCCAGCCGGCAGACACTCGCCAATTATCTGGACATGCTCGCCTTGACGGGAGTGGTCACCGTGCTGAGACCCTACTCGACAAATCCCCGAAGGGAGCTGGTGGCCATGCCGAAAGTTTATGCGTTCGACACGGGATTCGTTTGTCATGCCCGCGGCTGGGCTTCCCTCCGCCGCGAGGATTGCGGGAACCTCTGGGAGCACCTCGTCCTCGACGAACTGGCTTTCGAACTGCCTGGCGGCGCTGTCCACTACTGGCGCGACAAGCAGAAGCGGGAAGTGGATTTCGTCATCAGCCGGCGGGGTTGTCCCCCGGTCGCCATCGAGTGCAAATGGCGTTCGTCCGCCGCTGACTACGCCGGGCTTGATGCCTTCCGCTCGCTTCACCCGGAAGCCATTTGCTGGCTGATCGCCGCAGACCGGAAAACGGTGATCCGGCGGAAGACGCGGGGAGGAACCGTGTGCGAGGCGGGCTTGCAAAACCTCCCCGGGCTGATCGCCTCACTGCCGGGTGGCAGGGGAATTCCCATGCCGGAGACCCCGAGCTCCCACCGGGACGCAGCAGGGGGTTGAGTAAATCTGGCAAGAGGACACGAAGAGAGGAGCTCATACCATTTTGCATAAATAACGTGACACAACGAGGGTTGTGTGATACAAGCG
>JBAXXD010000039.1:0-33113 GCA_037128135.1 Verrucomicrobiia bacterium | reverse complement strand
GATGGCCGAGGTCTTCCACCTCGGAGGAGTGCGCAGCTTCGCAGCGCACGAGCGCACGCATCTTGCGTGTAGGACATCCGGCATCCTGCCGGATGCCAAAAAAGGAAGATTGCGTGGCAGGATGCCCCGCTGAGCACGCAGGATGCGTGCGCTCCCACGCGGAAAACCGTTTTTCATTTTGGTGCGAGGATGCGCTCGGCGTATTTGGCGAGGATGTCGCATTCGAGGTTGACCTCGCTGCCGGCCTGAAGTTTGCCGAGGTTGGTGACCTTGCGGGTGTGGGGGATGATCCAGATCGTGAACGTGTCGGGGCCGAGTTCGGCGACCGTGAGGCTGACCCCGTTGATCGCGACCGAGCCCTTGTAGGCGATGTAGCGGGCGAAGTCGGCGGGCATTTCGAAATCGAGGCGCAGGTCGCCTCCCTTCGGCTTGGATGATCGGAGCGCAATGGTCGTGTCCACATGCCCCTGCACGAAGTGGCCCCCGAGGCGTCCGTCGGCGGCGAGCGCGCGCTCGAGGTTGACTCCATCGCCCGGGCGGAGGGCTTTCAGATTGGTGCACTTGAGCGTCTCATCGAGGAGGTCGAACGCGATCTGACCTTTTTTGTGCGAGGTGACCGTGAGGCAGCATCCGTTGATGGCAACGCTGTCGCCGATACGGATGTGCTTCTCGATCTGCGGTGCGAGCACCGTGAGCTGGGTGGATTCCGTGGTGCGGCGAAGCCATTGGCATTCGCCCAATTCCTCAACAAGTCCGGTAAACATCGGCGGCATCATTCCCAAAAATCCCGGGCCTCTGCAATCGGATTCCCGGAAAAACACAACCTTGCGACGCCGGCCCGGCAGGGCTATGAGAATTCCAGCCATGCGAAAAATGTCATCCGCTTCCACTGCTCCGTGGCTCGCCCGTCTCCTTGTCGCCCTCGTCATGGCCGGCTTTGCCTCGTGCGCGTTTTCTGCGGATCCCCTCCCCGCATTCCCGACCCCGCTCGAATGCTACGCCGACGGAGCGCAGGCGGACGTCGCGGCACAGCTCGAGGGCCGGGCCGCACAGGATCCGTTCAACATTGTCGCCACCGCCATTTTTTTTTCGGCGATTATCCACACGTTTCTGGCCGCCAAATTCCGCGTCATCGCGCACCGGCTGGATCACGAATACGAAGCGCTCGAACGCCGTGCGGACAAGGGGGACGCGGCGCTGGCCGGGGAGCGGGACAGAAAAAAATTCCTCTCCGTGGTTTTTCATTTTTTTGGCGAGGTCGAGGTGATTTTCGGGATTTGGCTGATCCCGCTGGCTGCGGCGATCGTGCTGATGAAAAGCCCCGGGGTGGCGGCGGCGTATCTCAACGGGGTCCGGTTCACCGAGCCGATTTTCGTCGTCGTCGTGATGGCGATCTCCGGCTCGCGCCCGGTTCTTTTTTTTGCGGAGAAGTGCCTCGAGCGGGTCGCGCGCCTCGGCGGGGCGACGCCCGCCGCGTGGTGGCTGGCAATTCTCACGGTCGGCCCGCTCCTGGGCTCGCTCGTCACTGAGCCCGCCGCGATGACGATCTGCGCGCTCCTCCTGGTCACGAAATTCTTCAGGCTCCAGCCATCGCTGGCGCTGCGCTACGCGACCCTCGGGCTTTTGTTTGTGAACATTTCCGTCGGCGGGACCCTCACGCATTTTGCGGCGCCTCCGGTGGTGATGGTCGCGGGGAAGTGGGGCTGGGGTCTGCCGTTCATGCTTGAAAACTTCGGTTGGAAAGCGGTCCTCGGGATCGCTCTCTCGAACGCTGTCGTCTTCGCGGCGTTCCGGGCCGAGCTGCTCGGGCTCCGTGACGCCGCGCCCGCGCCGGGCCGCGCGCCGGGCCTTCCCGGCTGGATCGTCGGCACCCACCTGGCATTTATCGCCGCGGTCGTCTCCGCGTCGCACTACTCGGCCGTGGTCGTCCTGATCTTCATGCTTTTCCTGGCCTTTGTGATGGCCACCGGCCACAGGCAGGATGAGATCAATCTGAAGCCGCCCGTGCTTGTCGGGTTTTTTCTCGCCGGCCTCGTCATTCATGGCGGATGCCAGCAATGGTGGATCGAGCCGGTGCTGCGAAGCATGGGCTCCGTGCCCCTGCTCTTCGGCTCGGCCGCCCTCACCGCATTCAACGACAACGCCGCGATCACCTACCTCGCCTCGCTGGTCCCCGGATTCTCGCCCGAAGCCAAAATCGCCGTCGTCGCCGGCGCGGTCGCGGGGGGCGGATTGACGGTCATTGCCAACGCCCCGAACCCGGCCGGACAGTCGATCCTCCAGGCGCACTTCGGCAACGAGGGCGTGAGCGCCGGAAAACTTTTCCTCGCCGCCCTTTTCCCGACCGCCGTGATGCTCCTGGTGTTTCTGTTCCTGTAATGGGGGGAGATTTTCTCTATTGCACCCGGCGCGGAGGCGGATCAAAGTATCGCGCATGGGCATCATCATTCTCGGACTTTTTCTGGCGCTCGTTGCGGTGGTTGTCATCGGCGGCCTCTATGCAATCGGGCAATACAACGGGCTCGTCGCCCTGCGCAACCGCTTCAAAAATGCATTCTCGCAAATCGATGTGCAGCTCAAGCGCCGGTATGACCTGATCCCGAATCTCGTCGAGACCGCAAAAGGATACATCCAGCACGAGCGCGGAACGCTCGAAGCGGTCACGCAGGCCCGCAATCTGGCTCAGGCCGCCGGCGGACGCGCGGCCGCCAACCCGGGAGATCCCACGGCGATGAAAGAACTCGGCGGCGCGGAGGCCGGGCTCACGGGCGCGCTCGGACGCCTGCTCGCGGTGGCCGAGGCGTATCCCGACCTCAAGGCAAACCAGAACATGATGCAACTCACCGAGGAACTCACCTCGACGGAAAACAAAGTCGCCTTCGCGCGGCAGGCCTACAACGATTCGGTGATGACCTACAACACGAAGCGGGAGATTTTCCCCACGAACATCATCGCGGGGATGTTCTCCTTTCAATCGGCGGAGCTGTTCCAGATTGAATCTCCCGAGGAAAAGCAGGCGCCAAAAGTCTCGTTTTCATGATCTGCCCGGCGCGATCCGCGTTTGCGGAATTGGCGGCCGCCTCGCGCGTTGTGCCGGTCTGGACCGAGATCGTGGCCGACGGCGACACGCCGGTTTCGGCTTTTGCGAAGCTCGGTGGGGACGCCCCCTCGTTTCTCTTTGAGTCCGCCGAACAGAACGACCAGGTCGGACGGTTTTCGTTCATCGGATTCGGGGCCCGCGCCACATTCACGGCCCGAGGAAAATCCGTGACCGTCACCGAAGAGAACCGCTCGCAAACCATCGACGCGGCGCGCGACCCGCTCGACGAGCTCGAGCGGTGGATGGAAAAATACCGGGGGGCGCCGCGGCCCGATTTCCCGCCGTTCTGGGGCGGGGCGGTCGGATACCTCGGCTACGACTGCGTGCGCTGGTTCGAGCCCACGATCCCCGAACCTCCGGCCGACGAACTCGGGATCCCCGACATGTTTTTTCAAATCACCGAATCCGTGGTGATCTTCGAGCACAGGCGCCGGAGGATCCGGATCGTCGCCAACGCATTTATTGACGCATCCGGCCCGGACGCCGCCTACGATGCGGCTTGCGCGCGGATCGCGCGGATCCTCGCGGCGCTTCAGCGCCCGCTCGCCTTCGATCCGATCTTCACCGGCACGACGCCACCGGCCGCCGGATCCACCTCGAACACGACGCGTGCGGAATACCATGAAATGGTCCGCTCGGCGCAGGAATACATCCGCGCCGGCGACATCTTCCAGATCGTCCCCTCACAGCGGTTCGAGACGGATTTTTCCGGCGACGCGCTCGACCTCTACCGCGCCCTGCGGTTCGTGAACCCCTCGCCGTATATGTTCTGCCTGCGCTGCCCGGACGGCTACTCGCTGGTCG
Source organism: Verrucomicrobiia bacterium (assembly GCA_037128135.1). GTDB lineage: Bacteria > Verrucomicrobiota > Verrucomicrobiia > Chthoniobacterales > Terrimicrobiaceae > QYQL01. The sequence goes on along the minus strand of JBAXXD010000039.1, from coordinate 29,209 downwards.
GAAGCTCGCCGGAAGTCCACGTCCGGCTGACGGGAACGCTCGTCGAGATCCGCCCGATCGCGGGCACGCGACGCCGGGGGGAGACACCCGAAGAGGACGCCGCCAACGCCGAAGACCTGCTCGCCGACCCGAAAGAGCGCGCCGAGCACCTCATGCTCGTGGATCTCGCCCGCAACGATGTCGGACGGATCGCCGAGTTCGGCTCGGTGAAGGTCACGGATTTCATGACGATCGAACGCTACAGCCATGTGATGCACATCGTCTCGCATGTTTCCGGAACACTCGCCGGCGGACGAAGCGCGTATGATGTCATGCGGGCGACCTTCCCGGCCGGGACGGTTTCCGGATCGCCGAAAGTCCGCGCGATGCAGATCATCAGCGAGCTCGAAAAAAGCAAGCGGTGCTCGTATGCCGGCGCGGTCGGGTATTTCGGGTTCGACGGCAACCTCGACTCGTGCATCGCGCTCCGCACCGTGCTTCTGAAAAACGGGCGCGCCTATGTGCAGTCCGGCGGCGGCGTCGTCGCCGACTCGACCCCCGAGGGCGAATACCAGGAGACGGTCAACAAGGCGATGGCCGGAATGCGCGCGATCGACCGCGCCAGAAAGGACACATGATCCTCGTCATAGATAACTACGATTCGTTCACCTACAACCTCGTCCAATACTTCGGCGAGCTCGGCGAGGAGGTTCTCGTGAAGCGCAACGACGAAATCACAATCCCGGGCATCGAGGCGCTCGCGCCCGCACGGATCTGCGTCTCGCCCGGCCCGCGCACGCCGAACGAGGCGGGGATCAGCTGCGATGTGATCCGGCATTTCGGCGGCAGGGTTCCCATCCTCGGAGTGTGCCTCGGCCACCAGAGCATCGGCCAGGTTTATGGCGGCGAAGTCGTCCGCGCCGGACGCCTGATGCACGGGAAAACCTCCCCGATCCTCCACACCGGCGAAAATGTTTTTGAGGGGCTTCCGAACCCGTTTGAAGCCACCCGCTACCACTCGCTTCTCGTGCGGCGCGACTCCCTGCCGGGCTGCCTCAAAATTACGGCCGAGACCGCCGAGGGCGAAATCATGGGCCTCGCCCACCGGGAGCTCCCGGTCTTCGGCGTCCAGTTCCACCCGGAATCCATCCTCACCACCGAAGGAAAAAATCTGCTCAAAAATTTTCTGCGGATTTCGGGCTGACTGGCGAGGTGGTGCCAGCGGTGATCGGGACGCTGCTATGAAAAGAAGCAATGAGAAGGATGGGAAGAATGAGAAGCATGGTCGTGCGGCGGCACCTGCCTCCCATCCCTCCCCTCTTCCCATCCGAATCATCCCGCCGCGCGGTGATTACCATACCCTTCATGCCTTTCAAAAATCCGAGGTTGTTTACGATCTCACCTTCCGATTTACCCACAAATACCTCTCGCGGGGAGACCGCACCGTTGACCAGATGATCCAGGCGGCCCGCTCGGGGAAAAAGAATCTCCTCGAGGGCAGCAAGGCCGGCCGCGCTTCGAAGGAAATGGAAATCAAGCTCACCAATGTCGCGCGCGCCAGCCTCGAAGAACTCCTCGATGATTATCTCGACTTCCTCCGGCTTCGCGACCTCCCGATCTGGGACAAAGACTCCAAGGAAGCCCGGTTCGTCCGCCAACTCGGACGCCGGGAGCCACAAACCTACGAGCTCTACCGCGAATTTTTCGAGACCCGCCCGCCGGAGGTCGTCGCCAATATCGCGATCTGCCTGATCCACCAGGCAAACTACCTCATCGACCACCAGCTCCTCCGCCTCGAAAAAGATTTTGTCGAACAGGGCGGCCTCCGCGAACGCATGACGCGCGCCCGTCTCGATTACAGAAATGGGACTTCTGGGAAGCATGGGAATGATGGACTGCCCCCGCAAAAAACCGCAACCTTGGCAGCCCATCATTCCCATCCCTCCCATTCTTCCCATCCCTACGCCGCAGAGGAGAAGATCTCCATCGCCGCCATCCGCGAAATTTACGCTTCTCTCCTTCCTGTCGAGCGCGCCTGCGCGCTTCGCACCGAATGCTGCCAGTTCCGGCTCACCGGAAAAATCCCGCACCTCACGAGGGGCGAGGCCCTCGTCGCTGCCCGTGCTTTCCAAGCAACCGGGCGGAAATCCCTGCCCGTGCGCGCGGACGGTGCCTGCCCGCTCCTCCGCCAGGAAACCTCGCGCTGCCTGATCTACGAATCCCGCCCGTTCGGATGCCGGACACATTTTTGCGCGGCAGCCGGCGGCCCGCAGGCCCGCCGCGATGTCGTCGGGCTGATCCGGAGGCTCGAGGCGATCGGACATGGCCTCGGCGGCCGCGAGGCCCGCCCGATCTCCGAGGCGCTCGGAGAGTGGCTCTGAAAAAAAAGACGCCGGGAGTTTCCTCCCGGCGTCTTCGGTAAATTGTTATTGTTGGAATTAGCGCCGACGGAAATCGCCACCGCCACCGCTGCGTCCGCCGCCTCCGCCGCTGCGTCCGCCTCCGCCGCCGCCTCCGCCGCCGCCACGTCGGTCATCGCGGGAATCGCGGCGCGGTCCATCGAAACGTCCGCCGCCGCCACCACCGCCGCCGCCCGGAGGACGATCCTCGCGAGGACGTGCCTCGTTGACAGTGAGTGCGCGACCGTCGAGGTCTTTGCCGTGAATCGACTCGACCGCGGCCTGCGCCTCGGCGTCCGAGGACATCGTGACGAAGGCGAACCCGCGCGAGCGGCCGGTGAACTTGTCCTGCATCAGCATGACTTCCGAAACGGAACCGCACTGCGAGAACATGTCTTGAATGGCAATCTCGGTCGTATTGAACGAAAGGTTGCCGACGTATAGTTTGTTACCCATGGTAGTTTTTATTGGGCATTGAGATCGGAGACTGTTCCCGACTACCGGGTTTCAAACCGCCGCCGGAATCTTCCGCGCGGCGTTCACCAAATCACGACCACATCTGCTCAATGCGCTTCTTGAACGGTTTCCCGACTTTTTGCAAATAATTTTTTTGGAATGATTTTTTTATGCGCCCGCGCGGACGGGGCCGGAATATGGGATTGAATGCCCGGCGGCATTGGGTTTTTATGCTTGGAGAATGTTGCTTTCCCCGCGCCTCGCCGTGATCGTCCTGAACTTCCGGACTCCGGAGGTCACGATTGCCTGCCTCAAAACTCTCGCGGCGGAGGCCCTGGCGAACCCCGGGCTCGAAGTGATCCTGGTGGACAACGCATCCGGGGACGATTCGGTGCCGCGCATCCGGGCGGCCATCGCCGAGAACGGGTGGACGGGCGGCTGGCTGGACTTCCGGGAGCAGGACAGGAATCTCGGTTTTGCGGGCGGGAACAACCTGATCCTTCGCGAGCGGATGGCCGAGGAGAATCCGCCGGACTACCTGCTGCTTTTGAACAGCGACACACTCGTGCGCCCGGGGTGCCTCGCCTATTGCATCAAGGTCATGGAGGCGGATCCAAAAATCGGCGCGCTCAGTTGCATGCTCCGGAACAGCGATGGCACGGTGCAAAATGTCTGCCGGAAATTTCCGAGCCCGCTCCGCGAGTCGGTGCGCGCGTTCGGCCTGCCGTGGCTCGCGCCCGCGCTTTTCCGCTGGGCGGATCTCGAGGATTCCGGGTGGGATCGGACTGCTGGGCCGCGCGATGTGGACTGGATCGGCGGGGCGTTCTTTTTTGCGCGCACCGAGGCGCTGCAGGTGGCGGGAGTTCTCGATCAGGAATTCTTTTTTTATGGGGAGGACTGCGAGTGGTGCCACCGGCTGAGCCGGCACGGCTGGCGGATCCGCTTCGATCCTGGCGCGGAGACGGTTCACCTCGGCGGGGCCTCGTCGGATTCCACGCGGATCCGGAACCGCCAGCGCGATATCTACACATGGAAGGCGCGGTTTCTCGTCCAGCGCAAATGCTACGGGCGAGCGGCCGAGCGGCTGGTGCGCGGGTGCTACATCACGATGTTCGCGCTGCGTCTCGGCTTCGCGCGGATCACCGGCCGGGGCCGCTCGCAAAAGGCCGCGGATCTGCGCGAGGGGCTTTCCATGCTTCTTCATCCGCTGGACAAATGAAAATACTTATCGCTCTGCCCGGCCTCCACCGCGTGAACCGCGGTGCCGAGGTCGCGTTCGAGTCGGTCGCGGCCGGCCTCGCTGGGGAGTTCGATATCACGGCCGTCGGCTCTGGCGCGGAAATCCCCGGGCGGCCCTACCGGTATCTCCAGGCAGGGATGGTCCCGCGAGAGAAATTTGAGAATTGGCCAAAGTTTCCTCCCCTGCGCAGCGAGTTCCGATGGGAGGAGCTGACGTTCGCATGGTCGCTGCGCAAGGCGGTGCGGGCGCTGCAGCCGGATCTCACCGTGACGTGCAGCTATCCGTTTGTGAGCTGGATCCTGCGCGGGGCGCGGGATGCGCGGGGCCGCCGGGCGCGCCATGTCTTCGTCACCCAGAACGGCGACCATCCGGCCCGCCGCACGAACTCGGAATACCGGCTGTTCCGTTGCGACGGGCTGGTCTGCACGAATCCGGATTTCTACGAATTCAACAAATCCACATGGCGCTCGGCGCTCGTGCCAAACGGCGTCGATGTCGACCGGTTCACGCCGGGCCCGGACGCGCGGGCCGCGCTCGGCCTGCCGAGCGCGGGCAAAGTCGTCGTGATGGCCAGCGCGCTCATCCCGTCGAAAAATGTGGCCCTCGCGATTCGGGCGGTCGCGCGGCTCGAGGGCGTGACGCTGGCGGTGGCGGGCGACGGTCCGTGCCGAGACGAGGTGGATGGCCTGGCGCGCGAACTCCTCGGGCCGCGATATTTTCGCATGACGCTTGCCGGCGACAAAATGCCCGGCTTCTACCGCTCGGGCGATGCGTTCCTGCACCTGAGCCGCGAGGAGTCGTTCGGCAACGTCTATATCGAGGCGATGGCGTGCGGGACTCCGGTCGTGGCTCACGACTACGGCACGACGCGATGGATCCTCGGCGACCGCGCGACGCTGCTCGACACCACGAACCCCGAAGCCACGGCACAAGCGCTCCGCGGCGTGCTGGCAGGCCCGCCCCCGGACAGGCAGGCGCTCCACAATGCGGCCCGCGAACGGTTCTCCTGGCCGGTCGTCACTTCCGAATACGCCCGCTTCTTCCGCGAGATCCTGGAGGCGAAAAAATGAGCGCAATCGGTTTTGTGGCGATCGGGAGAAACGAGGGCGAGCGCCTGAAGCTCTGCCTGCGCTCGCTCTGCGGCGAAAGCCCGCGCGTCGTCTTCGTGGATTCCGGCTCGACCGACGGCAGCGCCGAATTCGCGCGATCCCTCGGCGTCGAGGTGCTCGCGCTCGACACGTCGTCCGCGTTCACAATGTCGCGCGCCAGAAATTCCGGCTGGAAATGGCTCCTCGAAAAATGGCCGGAAACTCAGCTCGTGCATTTTGTGGACGGCGATTGCGAGCTGGTCGACGGATGGGTGGACGCCGCGGCGGAATTTCTCGCGTCCCACCCGCAGGTCGCCGCGGTCTGCGGGCGCCGCCGCGAGCGGTTCCCGGAAAAATCGGTTTTCAACCGCCTCTGCGAGACCGAATGGAACACGCCGGTTGGCGAGACAAAATCGTGCGGCGGCGATTCCCTGATCCGCCACGGCGCGCTCGAGCAGGCCGGCGGGTATAACGAGTCGCTGATCGCCGGGGAAGAGCCCGAACTCTGCCTGCGCCTGCGCCGGGCCGGATGGAAAATCTGGCGGCTCGACCACGACATGACCCGCCACGATGCGAACATCCTCCGCTGGTCCCAGTGGTGGCGCCGGAACGTGCGCGGCGGCTACGGGGCGGCGGATGTCGCCGTGCGCACGGCGGCCGGCACCGCGAATGCAGAGGTTCTTTTCGGAAGCCAGGTGGCCAGCGCGGGCCGGTGGGTGCGCGGCATCGCCGCTGCCCTCGCGACCTCGCTTCTGATCGCGTTTGCGGGCTTCTTGTGGTTGGGTGTTTGTCTCGCTCTCGCAGCACTCGCCGCGACCACCCTCCAGATGGCACGCATCGCGCGCGGCGCACGCCTGCGCTGCCCGGATGGGCGGTCCGCCGCGGAATACGGAGCCCTCACCGTCCTCGCCAAACTCCCCCAGTTCCTCGGAATAAAAAGCTTTGAACGCGACCGCCGGAAAAACCGCGAGGCCAAACTCATCGAATACAAATCATGAAACTTCCCGACCTTGATGCCGACCGCGCCCGCTATCCGAAATCCGCATGGGTGCGCGAGCAGTCGCTCTGGGCGATCGCGGTTTACCGGTTCGGTCGCTGGAACGACTCCCGCCCGCCGGGGTTCTTCCAAAAATTGTGCGACCGCGTGTATTGGTTTCTCTTCCGCATCGTCGAGACGCTGACCGGCGTGAGCTTCACGAAAGCCGCCGTGATCGGCCCCGGCCTGCGGATCCACCATTTCGGAAATATCTTCATACATTCCGGCGTGAAAATCGGCGCGAACTGCACGCTGAGGCAGGGCGTGACGATCGGCAACCGCCACGAGGGCGGCGGGGTTCCGGTTCTCGAGGACGACGTGGACATTGGTGCCTACGCGCAGTTGCTGGGGCCGATCCGGATCGGGAAGGGCGCCCGCATCGGCGCGCTGAGCGTCGTCCTGCAGGATGTCCCGCCGGGTGCCACCGCGGTCGGCATCCCGGCGAAGATCCTCCCCCCGAAGCCCGCCGCATGAAGATCCTTTACCTCAGTTCGTTCCTTCCCAAACGCTCGGAAACATTTGTCTACAACGAAGTCCTCGGGCTCGAGTCGCTCGGGCACGACGTCGGCGTCGCGTCGCTCTACCCGCCGGAAAAAAACCTCGGCGAGCCAGCGCTCGACGACATGGCCGCCCGCGCGGTGCCGGTCTATGGAACCGGCCAGGCACGACTCGTCCGCGATGCCACCGCATTTTTTTTCCGTCACCCGATTCGCGGGATCCAAGTCATGACCCTGGCAAAAATGGACGCGCTGCTTGCGGACGACATGAGGCTGCGCGACCGACCAAAAGTCGTCTTCCAAGGCCTGGCCGGGCTCGCGCTCGCGCGGCGGCTGTCGTGGCATGGGCATCCTGCCCATGCGAAGATTTCAGACACGGGCAGGATGCCCGTGCTGCCCGTGCCACGGGGAACCAAGTACACGCATCTGCACGTCCACATGGCCCATGCAGCGGCGACGGTCGGGATGTATGCGGCCCGCGCGCTCGGGATTCCGTTCAGCTTCACCGGCCATGCGGCCGACCTCTTCCGCGAGCGCTGCCTGCTCAAACAAAAGCTCCGCCGCGCCGCCTTCGTCGCGTGCATCAGCGAGTGGCACAGGGAATGGTATCGGACGATCCATCGGCGCCCGGATGCCGAGTATCCGGTGATCCGCTGCGGGGTCGCCGTGCCTGCCACGGCACTGCCGCCGCGCTCGGGGCCGCCTCTGGCCTTGCTCGGGCTCGGACGGCTCGTTCCGAAAAAAGGCTTCGACGTGCTGATCGAGGCCTGCCGGATTCTGGCAGCCGATGGGATCGAACTCGCGTGCGTGATCGCCGGCGACGGGCCCGAAATGCAGCGGCTCAAGAACCTCGCCACCGGGCTGCCCGTGACCTTCCCCGGCGAGGTCGCCAACCGCGACGTCCCGGCCCTCCTGGCCCGCGCGGACATCTTTGTCCTTCCCTGCCGGATCAGCGGCGACGGCGACCGCGACGGGATTCCGGTCGTTCTCATAGAGGCGATGGCTCACGGCCTCTGCGCGGTCAGCGGCGACCTGCCGACGATCCGCGAGTTGATCCGAGACAATCAAAGCGGCCGCCTCGTCCCGCCCGGCGATCCGAGCGCCCTCGCCGCCTACCTCCGCACACTGGCCGGCGACCCGGCCCTCCGCGCCGCGCTCGCCCGCAGCGGCCGCCAGCGGATCGAAGAAGAGTTTTCTTCCGCAAAAAATCTTGATAGGCTTGCTGCGGCATTTTCCGCGCACCACCAGCCATGACGTCCCAAAGCTCCGAACATCCCCCGTTTTCCAACCCGGGAAAATATGTTTTGATCACGCCGTGCCGCGATGAGGCGGCCTACGCGCGCCGCTGCATCGAGAGCGTGCTCGCCCAGTCCGTGCTCCCCGCGCTTTGGGTGGTGGTGGACGACGGGTCGAGCGACGGCACCCCCGCCCTCCTCGCCGAATACGCCGCCAAACATCCCTGGATCCGGATCGTCCGCCGTGAAGATCGCGGGAAACGCGCGGTCGGCCCCGGCGTCGTGGACGCATTCTACGCCGGCATGGCAACGATCCGCCCGGAGGATTTCGATTTCCTCTGCAAATTCGACCTCGACCTCGACCTGCCGAAAAACTACTTCGAGATTCTGATCCGCCGGATGGAGGAAAACCCGCGCCTCGGCACGTGCAGCGGGAAACCGTATTTCGAAGAAGGCGACCGGCTCGTCAGCGAAAAATGCGGCGACGAGATGTCGGTCGGCATGACGAAGTTTTACCGCGTCTCGTGTTTTCAGGAGATCGGGGGATTTGTGCGCGAGGTGATGTGGGACGGGATCGACTGCCACCGGTGCCGGATGCTCGGCTGGGTCGCGTGCAGTTGGGACGAACCGTCATTGCGCTTCATCCACCTGCGCCCGATGGGATCGAGCCAGAAGAACATTCTGACCGGGCGGATGCGACACGGCTTCGGACAATACTTCATGGGAACCGGCCTCTTTTACATGTCGGCGAGCTCCGCGTTCCGGCTGGCGCATCCTCCGCTGCTCATCGGCGGGCTCGCGATGTGGTGGGGGTTCGTGAAGAGCGCCCTCGCCGGCAAACCCCGCTACCCGGATCCCGCATTCCGGAAATTTCTCCGGGCCTACCAGCGCCGCTGCCTCCTCGTCGGCAAGGCCCGCGCCACCGCCGAACTCGATGCGCGCGCCGCCGCCCACGCGAAAAAACCTTCCCCGACCCAGTGAGCCGCCTCCCCACAATACAAGCCCTCGCGGCCGCCGCCATCCTCGCCTCCCTCGCCGGATGCACGGCGGTGCCGATCAAGGAAGGCGTGTTTGAAGCGGGCAAAAAAAAGGGTTCGAAATACGTGCCTGCCAAAAAATTCCAGCCGGGCGAGTTTTTCACCGCCGAGCTTCTGACGTCCTCGAAAGATTTTGCGAGCGGCGAGAAAATCAAAAGCGAGTCCGGGAGGATTGACAACGACTACCGCCTCGGTCCCGGCGACCATTTTGCTTTTCTCGTGCGGGGCCGCGAGGACATCTCGCGCGAGGAGATCATCGTCGCGCCCGACGGCCAGGTCGCGCTGCCCCGGGTGGGCATCATGAATGTGAAGGGCCGGACGCTCCGCGAGCTCACAGAGGAATTCACGAAGGCCCTGGGCGTTTATTACGACAAGCCGGAGGTCACCCTGGTCATGAAGGCCTACAACAACAACCGGGTCTTCGTGCTCGGCCGCGTGGCCAATCCCGGCGCCGTCAGCTTCCAGGGCCCGGGCACCCTGCTCGAGGCACTCTCTCTCGCAGGCGGACTGCCGGCGGACAACGCCAAATCGTTTCTGAGCCGGTGCATGATCGTCCGGGGCAGGGATCTCGTCATGTGGATCGATCTCAAGGAGCTTCTCGAGCAGGGCAACATGAATCTCAACGCGCGCCTCCAGAACGGCGACGTCATCTTCATCCCGCAAAGCGAGGATCAACTCGCCTATATCCTGGGCGAAGTCAAAACCCCGGGCGTGATTCCGCTCCGCTCCGAACTCACCCTTCTCGACGCGATCATGACCGCGGGCGGGCCGACGAAGGGAGCAAACCTGCGCGATGTCTTCCTCGTCCGCCAGGCGCAGGGCAAGGGAGTCGTCGAACGCATCAGCTTCAAGGAGCTCGTCGGCAAGGCCGACTTCAGGAAAAACTACGTCCTGCACGACGGCGACATGATCTATGTGCCGGAAAATGGCCTGAGCAAACTCAACTACTTCTCGTCGCAGATCGCCCCGTTCTTCACCGTGGTCGGCATCGCGGCCAATACGATCACCGGGGTCGGACTGCTCAACGGCCTGACCAACGTCCTCTACGGCGGCGGGAGCATCGGATCCACCGGCGGCAGCAGCAGCAGCGGCAGCTCCAGTTCGAGCAGCGGCAGCTCGAGCAGCAGCGGAGGCGGACCATGACCCCGGCGGCCGATGCGAACCGGAGATCTGCGCCGATCGCGCGCGGCACGCTGGAGAACGCAAAAAAATCCAAGCCGTTCCGGATTTTCGATTTCCTCTGGCGGCGCGGCCCGCTCATCCTCGGCCTCGGCATCCCGGCGTTCCTTTTGCTCAGCCTTCTCGTCACGCCGCTCATCCATCCGATCTACAAGGTGGATGGCACGCTCCTCATCAAGCAGAGCCGGGAGCCAACCCTCGGCGGGCGCGAGCGCGACCTGATTCAAGGCGACGTCGGCGTTTTCCAACGAACCCTCGTGCTGAGGCTTTTGGATCGCGCCGTGATCCAGTCGGCATTGGAGAATCTCCCCGATGACAAGCGCCCGGAATTTCTCAAGGGCCTCGGCTCCGACGACCGGGCGGTTTATAGCCTGATGTCGCGGCTCGTCGCCAAGGAGGTCGAACGCACATACCTGATCCGCGTCTCGCTTGAGGCAGGGGAATCCAAGGGCCTGGCAGCCACCCTCCATGAAGTGCTCTCCAGCCTCATCGAAAAGCTCCAGGCCGAGCAGGAAAAACAATACGCCTCCCGGCTCAACTACCTTCGCTCCGAAAAAGAAAAAATCTCCGCGCGGGGGGCGGAGGAGAAAAAGCGCATCCTGGATCTCGCCGAACGTTTCGAAAACCGCTCGTTTCTCCGCGCGGATTACGCGACCGACCTCGGCAAGATGAACCTCATCCAAAAACTCTATTGGGAGGCCCAGGCGGACACCCTCACGAAAGCCGCCGCGCTCGATCTGGCGGAAAAGGATCGCGAGACACTCGCCAAGGCCAGCCTGGAGCCGTTCGCCCAGGAACGCGTGGCCGACAATTTCGGCATCAACCAGATCACCCAGTGGACCTACGGAAAATCCCAGGAGCTGCGCGCCACGATCGACGGGCTCAAACCGGAAAACCCGGATCGCAAATACATCGAGGATCGGATGGCCTCGATGAACGATTACATGGCCAACTACAAAAAGCGCGTCGGCGAGGACACGATCAAGAACCTGACCGAGAAGCGCGCGTTCGAGCTCGACAGCGCAGTCATCAAGGCCAGGAACGCCTACGAATCCGTGCGCCACACCTCCGAGCAACTCGGCCGCGAACTCTCCTCCGCCAATGAGGAAGCCACCAAGATTTCCGAGGGGATCTTTGCCGCGAACGAGCTCACGTTCGGGCTCGGACAGCTCCGCGACCGCCTCGCCTCGATCAACACGCGCATTGACGATGTCGAGATCGAGGCCAAATCCCCGCTCCCGGTCTCCATTGACTTGGTGCCAGCCCCACCGGTGAAACCCGCTTCCAGCAATGCTTCCAAACTCCAGATGATGGCCCTTGTGCTGTCGTTCGGCCTCGTCGGCGGCATCTGCCTGCTCTTCGATTTTCTGGACGGACGGATCCGCTGCCGCGAGGAGTTCGGCGCGGCGGTCGGCGGCGAGGGTGCCGAACCGGTTCCCGCCACGAACGGCGAAATGGATGACCCCGCATTTGCGCGCATCGTTCTCGACCGCCCGCAGCACCCGGCCGCTGCCGCCCTCCGCGATCTCGCCCTCCGGCTCGTCCTCGAACACCAGCGCGTCAACGCCAAAATTTTTTCCTGTGTCGGGATCCATCCGCGCTCGGGCAACACGACGATCGCGCTCAACCTCGCCCGGGCGATCTCGTCGCACGGGTTCAAGGTTCTGCTCGCCGAGTTTCCGACGCCAACGCCAGGCCTGGCAGCGGCGGCGGGCCTCGCCACCACCTCCCCTCCCCCGTCGCCGTGGGGCAACAAGGAGACGGATCCCGAAGGCGCGGTGGAGATGCTTCCCTGGGTCGCGGGAATCCCGGAGGACCGGGTCCGTTCCTCGCTCGACTCGTTCCTCGCCAGCGCCTCGAAAGCCTACGACGCCGTCGTCCTCGACCTCGTGTCTTTTTCCTGTTCGGACATCTCGCACGAGGCCGGGCTGAAGTCGGATGTCATCGTCGTCACCGGCCGCCAGCATGTAGCCCTCTACAGCGAGGCCCGGCGCACGGTCGAGTCGGCGGCCGCCGGCGGCGTGCCCGCCGTCACGACGCTGCTCAACTTCAGCCGTCCCGACCCGATGCGCCTCCATTCCCTCGCCGGCATCTCGGCCGCCCAATCGTCCGTCTCCGCGCTCCACACGCGGTTCCAAACCCTGACGTGTGATGCCGGCAAATCCCTCCTCAAAAAAGCCCGCGCCTCCAAGGCATGGAAAAAATTCGCAGAACTCGCGGACAAAAAACAGAAGCACGGCACTCCGGCCGCCCCGCCGCCAGCTGAAAAAACCGAAGAAAAAAAATGAGAACCGGTCTGGTCACGATTGTCATCGGGGAAAAATACCGGGCGCTTTTCGATGAGTATTCGCGGGTGCGCTTCGACTCCTACGCGCGCCGTCACGGCTACGAAACCCTCGTGGTGGATCGCCCGATCCGCGAACTTCCAGGCAAGAAGCTCACGTGGCAGAAGTGCTGCCTCCACGACCTCGAATGGGTGCGATCCCTCGACATGGTCGCGTTCCTCGACTCGGATATCCTCATCGCAAAAGACGCCCCACCGCTGCCGCTCGTCGCGCCCGGGATGGTCGGCGGCGTGATGGACAAACCCCCGGCCGGACTCAACAGCGGGGTTCTGATTTTCCGTCCCGGAAAAGAGGTCGCCGCGATGTTCGAGGAATCCCTCCTCGACCCGGATCCGTTCTGGGACCAGGTCGCCATCGACCGCGTGCTCAAAAAAAACAACGCCCTCCAGCTTATTGATCCGCGTTTCCACTGCATGTTCTACGTCCGGAGCTGGAGGGTTTTCCGCGCCATCTTCGGACGCAACTGGATCTACCACTCGCTCCACGGAAAATCCAAACTCGCCCTCATCAGCCGTCTCCTGGCCCTCCAGGGCCGGTGAGCCATCGCGCTCACTTTCTGTCCGCCCGCAGGAATTCGCGGATCGGTTTGTTGTCGATGTAGAGCTCCTCGATGGCCGCATGGCCGTTGAGGATGCGAACCGACGCATAGGCATTCTGATGTTCGCTGTTGTCCCGATACGCGGCTTCGGCCTCCGGCGCGGCCTTTTCTTCCATGTAATAGCGGTCGAATGGAAAATGAAGCCCGCCGCCGCGCCTTGCGGCTATCACCACGTCGTCCCCAGCCAGCGGGGCGTTGCTCTCCTCTTGGATTTTCGCAAATCCCTTCTCATCCACCTCGAAGCGCACCCAGACTTTCCCGTCTGGGGTGTTGTCGTCGGATGACGTGGCCACAGCGAACTGCAGCGCCACATACCGCCCGCGGAAGGCGTCGGTGGGATCCACCGGTGCCGTTTGGAATTTGAACTCGCGGCCATGCTGCAAGACCTGTTCCTGCCGGTAAATCATCCATCCGGGCACGGACAGTTGGATCACCGCCAGCGGAATGAGAATGAACAGGCGCGGGGTCATGCGGTCTTCCGTTTTTTCAGCAGGATCCCGTTTGCGGCGAGAAAGCCGGCACCGATGAGAATGAACGCGACACCGCGCGCGACAAAGCTCAGGTCGCTGTCGAAAAACCGGGCGGCGATCAGTGCCGCCGCAATCACCATGCCGGCATTCAGGGTTCCAATCCGGTTGTGATGAAACCCGCGAAGGATCGTGCCGAGCGCAAGCAGGGCCGCAAAGCCGTTCATCAGGACGACGACCGCGGTTTCCTGCCCGTGCAGGGCGAGCAGACAGGCCATAAGCGCCGCCAGCGGGAGCACGGCCGCAACAAAATTGAAGTCGGTTTTTTTCCGCCGGCAGAAAAGCAGCAGCACCGCCGCAGCCAGGACGAAGCCGTAGCTCAACCCGAAAGCCACGCAGTAAGTCGCCGTGGAGATTTCCGGTTTCCAAGAGAAAACGGGCTCCCCCCACATCCCGTGGTAGCTCATGGTGATCGCCAGAACCATGATGCCCCCGGCGCCAATGGCCCGGAAGGGATGAATGAAGCGCGGCGCCGATTCCGGGCGGAACCACTGTCGTTCCGCAAGGTAGAGCACGGCAAAATATCCGCTGAACACGAGCGCCCATGTGTGTTCCATCATTTCGCCGCACTGGAACCCCAACGCGATGAGCACCGACACGCCGAGCGCGACCGAAAGCCAGTTCGCGCGGAGCGAGACCCGGTTCTCTTTCAGCAAGCCGCCGTAGAACGGAAGTGCGGCCGCGAGCAACGGCCAAAACCAGAGCATCTCCGCATGGCCCTCGATCCGGCTTCCCGCCCAGACGGTGATTCCGATCAGGTAAAGAACCGCCACCGATGTGCTTCGCAGCAGGTAAACCAGCGGCAGCGCCAGCAGCGACCATGTCAGAACGAACGCCGGAAAATCTCCCGAAATATGATACGTCTGAGAAATCAGGGAAATCGCCGCGCCGATGGAAAGCGCATGAAAAATGCCCCCTCCCTCGTTGATCGCGGCCGACGGCGGCTTGCGTGCAAGCGCCCATCCCGTGAGGAGGCAGGCAGCGGCCAGCGGCAAAAAGGAAAGAACCGTCCGCGCCGTCCGCCCCATGTCGTCCCAGTTGTGCGCGATCAGAAGAATAATTCCCGCGCCGATGAGCGTGCTGCCGAGGATCGCGCAGACGACGACCGCCAGGCGCGGGGCCTGCCCGGGTTCGTCGAGCTTGTAGTAAGCGCGCAGGGCAGCGGCCGCTTCCGGCGTGAGGATCCCCTTTTCCAGCAGCCTGGGAAGCTCGGAGGAAAGCCATGCCTTGCCATCTTTCATTGGGGAAAATCCTAAGGCGCGAATTCTATTTTAGAAGCTAATCCTTGCGGGAGGAGGCGTCTTGCCCGGCGATCTTTGGGTGCCAAAGATGACATGCTTCCTGTTGACATGTACATCGCCCCGCGGCTCTACCAGCGAAGCCGGCCGGCCCGCACATCGCCCTGGCACACCGCGCAGACCGCGACGTTGAGCGCCGCACGGAGCACGGCCACCGGAAGGGCCAAGGCGCGTTTCGCAGGCGGAAGCCGGGCGAGTTTCTTCAAGGGTTCGGACACGAATTCGGCGGCCCCCGGCAGCGGCCCCCGATAGGCTTTGGCCATCTCCGCGACCCACAAGGGATTCGCCTCGTTGTTGGCGCGGATCACCTCTCCGGGATCCTTTCCTTTCGCCACCAGATCCCGCAGATACGAGAAAAGCAGGATATTCACCGCCGTGCCGTTCACGAGGCGCCGCTCGTGTTGGAACCAGGCCCGGAATCCCGTGACGGCCTCGAAATAATGCGTGGCCCCGGCGGCCCGGACGATGGCATCCGTTTTCTCCGGCTGGCGGAAACTGTCGGTGAGCAGCATCGCCTTCACAAAACCGTCCTCGACAATCAGCCCGAGCGGCATCCAAAACCGCCGCAGCGCCGACGCCCGCGCGAGGTAGAGGCTGCCGGCGATCTTCGGAGCGCCCGCGAGCTGGAGCCGGGAAGCCGAAAGCGACATCTGCTCGCGCAGGCTCGGCGACGCCTTGGCGGCGATGTCCTTGAGCGGCAGATCCACGGCCACGACCGCCTGCGGATTCGCACCGAGCGCCTCCACGACCCGCTCAAGGCATTCGCGCTCGCCGAACTGGATGTCCGCATCCAACAAAAACAGCGCCTCCGCGCCCGGCGGGCTGAAGCCGTGCACAAAGCGGTTCCACGCATTCGCCTTCCCCGCCTCCGCCACTTCGTTCACCTCGAGAACCGCGCGCGGATGCCTCGCCGCAAACGGCCCGAGCGCCTCGCGGGCGCGATCTGCCGTCGCATCCTTGCACCCGTTGGGCACCACATGCACCGACACCTCGTGTCCCGGAATTTCAAACAGCGACTGCCCGGACAACGAATCGATCGTCGCACGGATGTTACGCTCCTCGTTGTAGGCCATGATCCCGATCGCGATTTTCATAACGTTCACATTGCCACCCGCGACGAATTTCTGCAATCCCGTTCCCCCTCGCGGATGCTGAAGCCCGCCGTGAGGACAGGGCGTGAGGACAAGGTTGCCCGAGGCCGGGGCCGCGTGCTATCCTGCCCGACACGATGCGGAAGCCATCACATGACCAGCCCGGATCTGCCGGATCTGCCCGATCCGACGGATTCGAGCGGGGCAGGCATCGCTCCGTTCCCCTTTCCCGACCATGACGCCCTTCGTTCACATCGCGATGTTCGGGATCCTGTTTTTTTCCGTGTATCTGTTCGGAAAATACCCGCCGCGCACGGCGGCGGTGGCGGTGGTTGTGATCGGGTGGCTTTTCCTGCCGGCCTCGCAGGGCGCGATCTACAGCATCCCCGGCATCCCGTTTCACATGAAGACCAACGCCCTCTGCCTGGCCGTTCTGCTGGGCATCGTGGTGAAGGATCCCGACGCGTTCAAGCGGTTCCGGTTTCAGTGGATCGATCTTCCGATGGCCTGCTGGTGCATCGCCCCGTTTTTCTCTTCGATCACGAACGGGCTGGGACCCTACGACGGATGCGGGGCCGCACTCCCGCAGACCGTGGACTGGGGGATTCCCTATCTGGTCGGACGCCTCTATTTCGGGACCTATGAAGGGTTGAAGGAACTGGGGATCGGAATGGTCATCGGGGCGCTGGTCGTCGCCCCGCTCGCATTGATCGAGATGGTCATCAGCCCGCAGTGTCACATCCTTCTCTACGGCTACTATCCGCACGACTTCAGCCAGACCAAGCGGGGCCTCGGCTACCGGCCTTCGGTGTTCATGAAACACGGCCTGGAGCTGGCCATCTACAATGCGTCGGCCGTGGTGATGGGGTGGCAGTTGTTCCTGCGCAAATCGGTCGTGCGCGTGGTCCCGTGGTTGAAGGTTCCGATTCTTCCGTCCGTGGCCGTACTCACAGCCGTCCTGGTCATCTCGCGCTCATCCGGCGCGCTCATGCTCTGCGTCCTCGCACTGGCCGTGTTCCAGGCGGCCGTCATGTTCCGGACGAAGATCCCCCTGCTTCTGTTTCTGCTTCTTCCGCTGGCTTACATGAACCTTCGCGCCACCGGGGCATGGGACGGCCAGCAATTGATCGATGCCTCCAAAAAGCTGACCGGAAACGAGGAGCGGGCCGGGTCGCTCGCCTTCCGGCTCTTCAACGAAAATCTTCTCGTCGAGAAAGCCCGTCTGCGCCCGGTTTTCGGATGGGCCGGCTACCAGCGCTCGTTCGTCACCGATGAAAACGGGCGTTTTATTTCCGTGCCCGACGGGATGTGGATCCTCACCCTCGGAAAGAACGGTCTCTTCGGGCTCACGGCCCTCGGCGCAAGTATTCTGCTGGCCCCATTCCTGTTTTTTTGGAAATCTTCCGCTCGGCGTCTCGGCGACCCGCTGGTGGCGCCGGCGGCCGCCTTTGCGACATGCCTCTGCATTTTTATGACCGACAGCCTCTTCAATGCGTTTTACAACCCAGTCCTGATGATGGCTGCGGGCGGGCTGTCATCCCTCCTCCTTTCTCCCGCCGCCTTTTCGGCGACCGGACTTGAAGAAGCCACCGGGGCACCCGATCCGGCGCCAACAACCCGCGTGATCTGATGGCCTCTGAAGAAACAAGAAAACGCGCCCTGGCGGGCTCGGCATGGACGCTGTTCGGCTACGGCGGAGCGCAGGTCATCCGGCTGGGAAGCAACCTGATTCTCGCGCACATGCTGTATCCGGCGGCGTTCGGCGTCATGGCGCTGGTGACCGTTTTCATGCAGGGGCTGCAGATGTTTTCCGAGGTCGGCATCGGCCCGAGCATCATCCAGAGCCGCCACGGCGACGACCCGCGCTTTTTGGACACCGCGTGGACGATTCAAGTGATGCGCGGGTTCGGCCTGTGGATCTTCACGTGCCTGCTCGCGTGGCCGGCCGCGATGTTTTTCGGCCAGAACGATCCGCTGGCCAAAGACCTTCTCTACATTCTGCCGGTGATCGGGCTCTCCTCGATTCTCGGCGGCTTCAATTCCACGGCCGTCTTTTCTCTCAACCGCCATCTTCAGGTCGGCAAGGCGACGCTTCTGGAGCTGGTCCCGCAGTTGATCTCGGTCGTCGCGATGATCGTGTGGGCCTGGCGCGCCCCGAGCGTCTGGGCGCTGGTCGGCGGGTGGCTGTTCTACAGCATCGTCCGCCTGCCGATGAGCCACTTCCTCAACCGGCCGATGAGGAACCGGTTCGCGTGGGATTCCGCCGCCGCACAAAACCTGATGCGTTTTGGAAAGTGGATTTTTCTCGGAACCATCGTCGCGTTTCTCTCCGGAAGCCTCGACCGGCTTCTTCTCGGAAAACTCCTCACGCTCGAGGAGCTCGGCATCTACAGCATCGCGCTGACCTTTGCGCGCGTCGGCATCGAGGTGTCCACCCGCCTGAGCCACACGGTTTTGTTTCCGATTCTTTCGAGAAGCCAGGACGATCCGGTGACGCTCGTGGGACAGAGCATCCGGGCGCGCGGGCTGATCCTGCTCGCAGGAGGGGCGCTGGTGTGCGGGTTCGCGATTTCGGCGCCAGCGTTTTTCCGGCTGCTCTACGATCCACGCTACGCCACCGCCGGCACCGTGGCCCAATGGCTCGCGATCCTCGTCTGGTTCACGATCGTTCTGTCGTCCATGGAACGCGTGCCCCTCGCGCTCGGTCACCCCCGCGCGCTCTTCATCTCGAACCTGCTCACCACGCTCGGATATGCGATTGCCGTGCCGGCCTATTGGTTTGCGGGGCTGCCGGGATTTATCCTCGGCATCGCGGCGGGGTCGCTCATCGCGCACCTTGTTCTTCTGCGGTGGGTGCCGTTGCGCCGGGACGACATGCTCCGGCAGACCGTGCTATACACACTCGTTTTTGGCGTCTATGCCGGGCTTTGTGTCGCGCTGTTGCGGACGCTGCCCGGGCGTGTGGAACCGCATTGGGAGATCGTCGGAGCCGGGATCGGAACGCTCATCCCGTGCGCGGTCGCGGGCGCCATCGCCTTGCGCCGGCTGCGTGCGATGCGCTAATGTGCCGGCGGTGAAACCTCCCGAAAAAATATCCCCGCCGCGCGTCGCCTGGGTCGACTATGCCAAGGGGATCGGAATCATTCTCGTGGTCGTCGGCCACACGCTTCGCGGCCTCCAGAAAACACCGGTCAGCGTTCCCGGTTGGGAGCTTGTGGACGCATGGATCTACGCCTTCCACATGCCGCTTTTCTTTTTTCTGGCCGGCCTTTTCGTCGAACACTCGTGCCGGGCACCGCTCGGGCCGTTCATCGCCGACAAGGCACGAAGGATCCTGTGGCCGTATTTTGTCTGGACGATTATCCAGGAGGGATTCCGCCATCTCACGGGCTCTTCGCCACTCGGTGCCGCCAGCCTCTGGACGATCATCTACCGGCCTGTGATGCAATTCTGGTTTCTCTATGTCCTCTTTCTGCTCCTGGTGTTTTACGCGGTGTGGAGGAAGGCGGGCGGGCCCCGGGAAGGGTTTGTGGCATTGGCGTTCGCCCTCAATATCTCGCTCGCGTTCGGAGTCAACTACGGGCCCTGGGGCGTCATCTACCAGATGTGGATCTACATTCCCTACCTTGCGCTCGGGGTTCTCGTTTCCCGCCCGGGGTGGCTGGAACAAGTCGAAGCCTGTGGCGTGCCCGGGTTGATCTGCCTGGCGGCCGGCGGATATTCCGCGATCGCCGCCGCCGTGTTTTTTCATGCGTCCGCCCTCGCCGGCTTGGTCGTGCCGCTGGCGGCGGGGGGAATTTTTGCGAGCGTCGCGCTCGCGGGATGCCTTTCCCGATGGAGACAAGCCGCGGGGATCGGTGCGCTCGGGGTGCTCAGCCTGGAAATTTTCGTCGCCCACACGATCTTTGCTTCGAGCTTCCGCCAGTTCCTCCTGGCCGTGGGAATTCACAACGCCGGGCTCCATGTTGCCGGAGGGATTGCCATGGGTCTTGCCGGCCCCGTGATTCTTGTTGCCCTCTGCAAGCACTTCCGGCTCCTGTTCCTTTTCTCCCTGCCCGCCAAACACCGTGCCTGAATCCCAAAAAAAACGCTCCCGTCGCAGGCTTCTCATCGGCCTGCTTCTGGCTCTGGTGGCGGGATCCGCGGCAACCGCCACCGCCGGGGATCAGCACCCGCCGAACCCCAGGCCGCGCCTCGGCATCAACCTCGCCGGCCCGTGTGATTGGAATACCGAGCTGCCATTCGTTGATCTCATGCGCTTCTCGCGGGCCTGGACATCCCAGAAAAAGGGCCTTCCCTTCGGGGCCGGCCCGGCCCTGGATCTCGACGGGAACGGCTACCCGAAGCGCCTGCCCGAGGGCGCATGGGCCGAGTCGCCGCTGATCTCTTTCGACGGACATCCCTGGCCCTCGGGCGAATATACCGTCCTCTACAAAGGCCGCGGAAAGCTGAGCTTCGGCGCTTCGACCACAGCCGTCAGCGAGCCGTCCCCTGGGCGGATGCTCGTGTCACTCGATTCCCGCAAAGGCGACCTGCATCTGAGCATCTTGGAATCCGACCCGGCGGATCCGATCCGCGATATCCATGTCATCATGCCCGGCTTCGACAAATCGTGGCAGTCGAACCCCTGGCATCCGCTTTTTCTCGCGAGGTGGCGCGGGATCGCCTGCGTCCGGTTCATGGACTTCATGGCCACTAACAACTCCCCGATCCGCACGTGGAGCGAACGCCCGCGCCTCACCGACTCGACGTTCGCCGGACGCGGCGTCCCGCTCGAACTTCTTCTGGATCTGAGCAACCGGCTCAAGGCTGATCCCTGGTTCTGCATGCCCCACATGGCGGACGACGACTTCGTCCGCCGCTTCGCCCAAATGGTTTTCGAGCGGCTCGATCCCCGGCTCAAAGTCCACATCGAATATTCCAACGAGGTCTGGAACCCGGGATTCCTCCAGCATAAGTATGCCGCAGAAAAAGGCCGGAGCCTCGCCGACGAGCCCTGGACGTCCGCATGGCTCCACACCTCGAAACGCTCGGTCGAAATCTTCCGCATCTTCGAAGAGGTTTTCGGCGGCTGCCAACGCCTCGTCCGCATCCTCCCGGCCCAAGCCGGAAACCCGGACATGACTCGCCGGATTCTGGATTTTGAAAACGCTTCCCGCCATGCGGACGCGCTCGCCATCGCCCCCTATGTCGGGATCAATGTCGCAGGGACGCCGGATCGCTACAACCCGCTCACGGCCGACGAGGTCGCCCGCTGGGATGTGCCCCGGATCCTGGAGCACCTGCGCGCCGCATCTCTCCCGACGGCCATCGAATCCATCCGCGAAGCCAAAAAACTGGCCTCCGCCCGCAGCCTCGATCTCATCGCGTATGAGGGCGGTCAGCATCTCGTCGGAATCCGCGGAGCCGAAAACAACGCCGCCCTCACCGGGCTGTTCCGTGCCGCGAACTCGGATCCCGGAATGGGCCTCATCTACACATGCATGCTTGATGCCTGGAGGCACGACGGAGGCGCGCTGTTCTGCCATTTTTCCTCTGTCGCCAAATGGACGAAGTGGGGAAGCTGGGGCGCCCTGCAATACTTCGACGACGACCCCGCTGCCTCCCCCAAACTCGGCGCGCTGCTGAAATGGGCCCTCGACGGCGGACAGACCGTCGGCTCAGCGGCGGATGAGATCCGAAAGATGCCAGTCCGGAAAAATATCGATGCCGGCCGCTGACTTCGCCTCGTAAAGCACGCCGAACACAAAGACGAGAACCGCCAGCACCAGAAACCCGCCAAGGATCGCTGCCGACGCGACCAGAAGCATCCTCAACGCGCGTGACGTTTCGGAAGTTTTCCCGCCGCTCACGCCCTCGCGGATCTCCGCACCCGCCCGGCGGGCCCGGACCGCATGATGAATCGTACGGATCAGCTCGCCGCGATTCACCGGCTTATTCAGATAGGAAAACACCTGCACCTCACGCATGGCGTGAAAAAACAGCTCTCCGTCCAGATCCGGCGCCATCAACACCCGCTGCATCCCGGGCCATCGCTCCCCGGTGCGCGACAGAAACATCAACCCCGTCTCGCCGGGCAAATCGTCCGCACAAAGAAAAAGCTGCGGCTGGCTCGTTTCCAAAAACTCCTCCACCTCCGCCAGCGAATTCAAAAAAACGGACGTGATCCGCGAGGGCAAGGCAGAAGCGATGGCCGCCGCCGCCGCCGCATCCGGTTCCAAAATCAAAATCTCCGCCGTTTTTTCTGCCATTCCTGTGAGTTGCCAAAATGTTCCGCTGCCTGCCCTCTACAGAATGCCGCGGACGTTAGTGTTTCTTCCCGTGCAAAAACATCCTGCCACCATCGACGGCCAATGACCAGTCCGAATCCCCCCACGCCCGCGACGGCAGCGCCTCAGCGCGCAACGACGCCCCCAACCGGACAAGCCCCCTCCCAGCCTCTCATCAAACGAAAACCAACACACAAATAATGTCCCACCTGATACATTATTTGTGAATGTTGAAACAGATGAGCCTTGGGCGATTGGGAGCGTCGGTCGGGGGTCTGTCGCGGCGCGTCTTGCATTTTTTCCGCGAAGGGGCAACTTGCCCGAGGGGGTGTTGTTTCCCGATGGGCGGGAACGGCAGTCGTCTCTTTCACATGAAAATCCTTTTATTCGGAAAAAGCGGGCAGGTTGGGTGGGAGCTTCAGCGCAGTCTGGCCCCGCTCGGGCAGCTTGTGGCGCTGAGTTCCGCGAGTCGCGAGGCGTGCGGCGACCTCCGCGACGCGGCTGGCATCGCGCGGACGGTGCGCGGCATTGCGCCGGACGTGATCGTGAACGCCGCCGCGCACACGGCGGTTGACAAGGCGGAATCCGAACCCGAGGTGGCGGAGGCACTCAACGCGGCTGCGCCGGGCGTTCTGGCGGACGAGGCGCTTCGCTGCGGTGCCCTCCTGGTGCAATACTCGACGGACTACGTTTTTGACGGCGGAGGGGATCGTCCTTGGATAGAAACCGACGCGACCGGCCCGCTGGGCGTCTACGGGCGGACCAAGCTGGAAGGGGAATCGGCCATCCGGCAGTCGGGCTGCCGGCATCTGATTTTCCGCACGAGCTGGGTCTATGCGGCCCGTGGAAAAAACTTTGCGAAGACGATTCTCAAGCTGGCCGGCGAGCGGGAGAAGCTGACGGTCATTGCCGATCAGATCGGGGCCCCCACGGGGGCCGAGTTGCTGGCCGATGTCACCGCTCTTGCAATCCGGCAGGCCAGGGGCGAACCCGGCGTTTCCGGCCTCTACCATCTGGCCGCCGGCGGGGAAACCTCCTGGCACGGATACGCGACTTTCCTCTGCGAATTTGCCCGGAAGTCCGGCGTGGATCTCCGGGTCCAAACGATCGAGCCCGTGCCCGGCAGCGCGTTTCCGACTCCTGCCAGGCGACCACTGAATTCACGGCTCGACACTTCGAAGCTGCGCGGCACGTTCGACCTGAACCTCCCGCACTGGCAGACCGGCGTCGAGCGCATGCTGCGCGAGATCCTCCCGGAAAAATCCTGAGAAAAACCGGGCCTCCCGCCCTGGCAAACCCGGCTCCAATATCTGTCGCGGATTCAATGTCTTGACCCGGCCGAACCGCGCATGTCAGAATTTTGAGCTCAGTCAAAAAATAAATCGAATGGATCTCAAAGAAATTCGCGCGCTCATCGATCTCATGAAAAAGAATGGGGTCGCTGTTTTTAAAATGGAACGGGAGGGTTTCAAGATCACCCTGAAGACCGGGGAGGGCCCGACGCATGTTGTGACATCCGGCCCGCCGGCTGTTGCTCTGCCCATTTCTGCGGCAGAGGCCGCGGTGCAGGTGTCCGCCGCCGAGCCGGGAAGCGAGATCAATTCGCCGATGGTCGGGACGTTCTACGACTCCCCCTCGCCCGACACACCTCCGTTTGTGGTCGTCGGGCAGCAGGTCACCGCGGAGACCGTCGTCTGCATCATCGAGGCGATGAAAGTGATGAACGAGATCAAGGCGGACGTTTCCGGAACCGTCGCCGAAGTCTGCGCCGAGAACGGGAAGCCGGTGCAGTTTGGCCAGGCACTTTTCCGCCTGAAATAGCCCATGTTCAAAAAAATCCTGATCGCCAACCGGGGCGAGATCGCGCTGCGCATTATCCGGGCGTGCAAGGAGCTCGGCGTCCAGTCGGTGGCGGTTTATTCCGAGCCCGACATCCACAGCCTGCATGTCCAGCTCGCCGACGAGGCGATCTGCATCGGGCCGGCGGAGAGTTCGGGCAGCTATCTCAAGATGGACCGGATCATCAGCGCGGCCGAGATCTCGGACGTGGACGCCATCCATCCCGGCTACGGGTTTCTTGCGGAGAACGCCCATTTCGCCGAGGTCTGCGCGAGCTGCAACATCAAGTTCATCGGGCCGTCGGCCAAGGCGATCCGTTTGATGGGCGACAAAAATTCCGCGCGCGAGTGTGCGCGGGCTGCAGGGGTTCCGACCTCGCCCGGGAGCGACGGGACGGTGGATTCCGAGGCGGAGGCGATCAAGATTGCGCGCAAGATCAGGTATCCGGTGATGATCAAGGCGGTGGCCGGCGGCGGCGGCCGCGGGATGCGGATCGCGAGCAACGAGGGCAGCTTGGTGCAGGGCTACCATGCCGCACGGATGGAGGCCGAGAAGGCGTTTGGCAACGGGGCCGTATACATCGAGAAATTCATCGTCAACCCGCACCACATCGAGTTTCAGATCTTCGGCGACGAGCACGGACGGGTCGTCCACCTCGGCGAGCGCGACTGCTCGCTGCAGCGCCGGAACCAGAAGATCGTCGAGGAATGCCCGTCCCCGCTCATGACCTCCGACCTCCGCGAGAAGATGGGCGAAGCCTCGGTCAGGCTCTGCGAAAACGTCGGCTACTCGAACGCCGGCACGATCGAATACCTCGTGGACGACGCCGGGCATTTCTACTTCATGGAGATGAACACCCGCATCCAGGTCGAACACCCGATCACCGAGGAGGTCTACGGATGCGACCTCGTGAAACAGCAGATCCGGGTCGCGGCCGGAGAACACCTCAGCGACTACGTCGCCAACGCCAAGCCACGCAACCACGCGATCGAGTGCCGGATCAATGCCGAAGATCCGGAAAAAAATTTCCTGCCGTGCGCCGGCAACATCGATCTTTACTACGCGCCCGGCGGGCGCGGCGTGCGGATCGACTCCCACGCATACGCCGGATACCCGATCCCGCCTTATTACGACTCGATGATCGCCAAGGTCATCGCGAGCGCAGCGAGCCGCGAGGCGTGCATCCGCCGGATGTCGCGGGCGCTCGGCGAATACATGATCACTGGGATCAAGACGACGATCCCGTTCCAACAGGCGATCATGCGCAACTCGGATTTCCGCAAGGGAAACTACCACACCGGCTTCGTCGAGCAGATGCTCCGCGACGGGGTGCCGGTCGTGCGGTAGCCGGGGAGCCTCCCGATCCGAACAGGGGCCGTGCGCGTGACGGGGCGATCTCTCCAAGAAAAACCCTCCAATAAAAACCCCTTGCGCTGATGGGCGCGAAGGATAAATGGTGAAAGGAAATGAGAACGCTGAAGCATTTTATTAAACCCATGGCCGCAGGGAAGACAAAGCGCCCCGCGTCGGAGTCGGACGTGTTCACGGAGCACGCCCGGCACAGGCGCGGCTACAGATTCACGAGGAGCGCTGCCAGACTCTTCGCGGCCGTACTGTGTGGGTTTGTCTTTTCGGCCGACGGCCTCGCGCAAACTCCGGCAAGCCTTCTGGATGGCAAGCTGACATTCCTCGTGCCGGCCAACTTCAAAAAGACCCCGGCCGACGGGGGGGTGCTCGCCTCATACGGGGCCACGGATGGGGATGAATGGATGCAGGTTGCGCTCGCGGGGAAACCTCTTTCTGCAGGCGGGCTGGAAGCATGGATGGAGAGAAAGAAGGCGGCCTATACCAAAGGAATGCCGCCGGAAGTCCGCTCGCACGTGCGCTGGCGCGACCAGAAAATCGTGACGCGCGGCGGCGTGAAATGGGCCGACCTGCGGTTCGACTGCGTGCCGGACGGCCCGGACGGAAAAAGCCGGGCCATTCTTTACACCCGCTTTCTCGCGACCACGTTGGATGGCAAGCTTCTGGAAATCGTGCTCTGCGGCAATCTCACCGACGATGCCGGGCGCAAGGCCGCGCTCGATCGGATTGCTGATTCCGTGAAGTTGTCCCCGTGATGGCAGAGTTCCGGAACATCGCCTCAAATGATGACCGATGAGGAAATGCGGCGCGCAGGAGAGCGCGGCTGGAGAAGAGCGGGCTTCGTGGTTCTCCTGATCCTGGCTTGCGCACAGGCGGCCGGGGCGCAGCAGGTGCGGCGCGCGATCCCGGTGCCTGCAGCGACCAGCCCGTGGGATGCGCGCGCGAAATTTTTGGCTGGGGTGCCGTTGTCCGGGCCAGCCCCGCTGGCCGACCTCCAGAAGCCGGGCGCCTACCGCGAACATGCGGCGGCGTTTGAAGCGATGTGGGCCCTCTACAACGAGCATTATTTCACGCCGATGCGCGAGTGGTCGGCCGTGGAGCTGGCCCCGCGGATCCCCGCCGGTTCTCCCGTGCTCTACTTTTTTGGCGGCCCGGATGCCCTGACGGCGATGGCGTATTACCCGGAGGCCGGGGACTATCTTTTAGGCGGGCTCGAGCCGGCGGGCGGGCTGCCCCCGCCGGAATCGCTCGACCCCGTCCGGATGGGTGCCGCGTTCAGGAACCTCCACCAGGCCTCGGAAGTGATCCTGTCATACGGACATTTTATCACGAAGGATATGAGGACGGAACTCGAGGCGTCGGAGTTTCGCGGGGTTCTGCCCCTGCTGCTGACCTTTGTGGCGATGAGCGGAGGCGAGGTTCTGGATGTCTGCTATTTTTCGATCCGGAAAGATGGCGGGGTCGAAAATTCCGGGGGTTCAGCCGGTGCCACGCGCGGAGTGATCCCCGGCGTGCGGGTGGTTTTCCGGCGGAATCCCGCCTCCGCTCCGCAGAGGATTCATTACGTGCAGGCCGACGTCTCGGATTCTGCGCTCAGCGGTTCTGTTCTCGCGTGGGCTTCCTCCTTCGGCCGCGGAAATGTTTATCTCAAGGCGGCTTCCTACCTGATGCACGAAGCGTCTTTTTCAAAAGTCCGCAAATTCCTGCTGGCGCATGCCGACTCGGTTTTGCAGGACGACTCGGGCATTCCGCTCAAGTTTTTTCAGGACGGCCGATGGCGGCGTTGGTTTTTCGGAAGGTATTCCGGGACGCTCGATCTTTTCAAAAAATACCACCAGCCGGACATGGAGAAGGCCTTTGAGGGGAGCGACGGGCCCCTGCCATTTGGAACCGGCTACAAGTGGCGGTTCGGGGAGTCGAACCTGATGCTGGCTGTTCCGCAGGCACCGCCCCGCGCGGAGCCGGTCGCCGAACCCGGCGGGTAGCCGCCCGCAAGACTGGACATGCCCGCCGCCTTCCGCTACCACCGCAGCATGAAAATGCTGTTGCAGGGGGAAACTGTCGGCCGATCACGTGCGACATCCGGAAAGCGGTTTTTCCTCAGATAGACGATGAAAGAAGTTTCTGCCAATCCGATGCAGGCGGCGGCGTTTCTCCAATGGGAGAGGACGCGGCGCAGCACCCAGGTTTCGATCAGCTTCGGAGAGAAGATGGATCGCGCGGCACTCCGGCAGGCATGGGACATGGTTTGTACCACGCACGAAATCCTGCGCTCGTCGTTCGCGCGCTCGATGGACGGCGGTGTCGTGGCGTGCGTAGCCGACTCCGGGGGCACGCAGTGGCGCGAGCTGGACTGGCAGGCATTGAAGCCGGAGGAGATCCCGGGCCGATGGGCGGAGGTCCAGATCTCGGACGCCTCAGAGCCGTTCGATGCGCGGGCGCTTGTGCGCCTCACGGAAATCCTTCTTCCCGGAGGAGGGGCGCACCACGTGCTCTGCGTTCCTGAATTTCTGCTCGACGAGCCCTCGGTTGCCCGCGTGCTTCTCGATTGGCTCGTCGCGCTCGAGCGTCCGCTTTCCCTTGAGGAAGCTGCAGCGACCTCCCCGCCGGCGGCATGGGCGGCGGCCGATCCCGCAAACGAGCCGCTTGTCCTGCACCCGAGGCCCGCAGGAGGAGGCGCAGCCGGCGCATCGCTGAAGATCGGGCGCGAGGAAACCGCGCGTTTTTTTGCGGCCTGCAAATCCCTGGACCCCGGCGTCGTGCTCGAATCGCTCTGGGCGCTCGCGCTCCGCCGGCTCGGCGCAACCGGGAATGTCTCGCTCCGCCGATTCGACGCCCGCCGGTCGCGGAACGACGTCGGGTATTTTGAGAACTGGCTCCCGGTCGTCCACGACTGGGATTCGGGCAGCTGGCTGTCCGACGCCTCCGGGCGCCACGAGGCTGCGGCAGCGAACGCATGGATCCCGCCGTCCAGCGCGATGGCCGACGGCAAAGCCTCCGGGTTTTCAACCGGCTTCCTCTGGGGCGGCCCGGAGCTCAACGACGTCATCCACACCGCCCTCCCCCGATGGATCAATTTTGATGCGCGGATGGCGCGGAGCCATCCGGATTTGCTCCTGCTTGAAGCGCGTCCTGGGCTTTCACTGGAAGTTCGCGGCCCGCTCGGCAATGCGTCGGCAGCGCGCGAACTCCTCGAGCGCCTGGCCGCGCTCATCGAAGCCTTCGAGGCGTTTGAAACCAAGCCGCCCGCGCAAATCCCCCTGCTCGCACCGCAGGACACCCGCAGGCTCAGAGACTGGTCGCGGGGGCCGGAGCCCGCCCAGCACCCGGCGAATACGCTCGAGGCATTCCGCGGGATCGCCGGAAAATTTCCCGACCACGTGGCGGTGAGGGACGGGGATTACGAGCTGACCTACCACGAGCTCGACACGCTTTCCGACCGGCTGGCCTCCCACCTCGCGCACGCTTCGCTCGCGGGCGGCTGGCATGTTGCGCTGTTTCTCTCGCCGTCCTCGTGGATCGCGATCGCGCTGATCGGATCATGGAAAGCCGGGAACTTGTGCCTCGCGCTGGATCCGTCGGCACCGCCGGAATGGATCGAGGCGATGCTCTCCTCCCACGACGCGGGGCTCGTGTTCTGCGATGCGGCCAGTGCCCCGCTCCTGGACACCTCCACACGCCGGCGCATCATTCTCGACCAGGATTGGGATGCGCTCGAGCTGGCCGAATCG
>JBAXXD010000038.1:0-33364 GCA_037128135.1 Verrucomicrobiia bacterium | reverse complement strand
GATCGAAAACGAATGGGTCGAAACCGGAACGATGGCCGCCTCAAAAAAAGTCGTCAGCAACCCGCGCGGGCTCGTCGGCATCCTCGAGCTCGCCGCAAAATGGCAGCCGGACGTCATCTTCCTCATCTCCGACGCCAGCTTCCAGTGGAAGCCGCCGGGAGGAAAAAAATCCTGGGGCGAGGACATCCCGTGGAAGGAAATCAAAAAATCCACCGACGGCGGGCTTCCGGCCGCGTGCAAAATTCATTTCATCGGGTTCGAGATGAAGCCGGACGACAAACGCGAGATCGGCGCGATCGCCAGAAAATCCGGCGGAAAGCTCCGCGAGATCAAATAGCATGCGGCTTGCAAGCCGACTGAAGTTTTCCGGCAATCCATGCCGGATCGCGGCGGAGATCCAGCACGGCCCGAACGAATGCGGTATCGTCCTTCACCTCGTAATAAACGGCGTACGGGAACCGCTTGGAAAGCAGGCGGAACTTTTCGAAATGGATCGAGTGGATGCCCGCATACAGGCGCAGGGAATCAATGTCCGAATACAGGGAGTCCAAAAAATACGTTCCCAATCCCTCCTCCTGTCGTTCGTAGAAATGGAACCCCCGCCTCAAGTCGGCGAGTGCCGAGGGTTGGATGGAGGTTTTCACTGCAACTCTTCGCGGAGCTGGCGCTTGGCAGTTTCCCAATCCATGAACTTCTCTTCACCAGAGGCAATGAGCCGATCACGTTCGGCCAGGACATCGCCGTGCCAAGCGGGGGACGATACCTCCTTGACGGATAAATCGGCCCAAAGGTCTTCCATCAGACGCAGTTTGTCCGGGGTGGTCATCTGCTGCAGATCAATCGTTGATGGCATGATCATGCCTTAGCAGAAGCCGCGAATGTCTGCAAGTTCAGACATCCTGCCCCCAAGGAAACCGAGTGAGCCTGCGAAAGCCCAGGGGGCATGGTCGTCCCGCCCGTGTGGGCGCTGATTTACGTCTCGAATGGGAACCTGCGTTTCCTAATGCCCTCCTCTTGGGGGAACAGGATTTGATATCGCTCCCCTGTGATTGAATTTCGCGTTTATGGGCAGACCGGCAACGTCATTCGCGCAGTTTCAGGAGGAGCTGGCGTCGCTTGTGGATCGGTTCACAAAGAATCTTACCCAATACAAGGGGTTGGAATATAACGAGGCCCGGCTCCGCGACGATTTTCTCAATCCGCTTTTTTCCGCCTTGGGCTGGGACATGTCCAACCGGGCCGGGTTGATCCAGTCGAAGCGCGAGGTGGAAATCGAAAGTGCAACCCGCATCGGGAGCGCGAAGAAGCGCGCGGATTATCTGTTCCGCGCCGAGGGACGCGACCGGTTTGTTTGCGAGGCCAAGAAACCGCGCGAGGAACTTGGCAAGGCGCATGTTTTCCAGGTCAAACGCTACGCATGGAACAAGGATCTTCCGTTTGCTGTCCTCGCCGACTTCGAGGAGATCAAGTTTTTCATTGTCAGGGCGCGCCCGGATTCCGAAGAGCCCGCGGTTGGCGAACTGAAGACGCTTCACTTTTTGGAGTATGCCAATAACGCGCGGTTTCTTTGGGAGCACCTCTCCCGCGAGAGCATCGCCGGGGGATTCATTGACCGGCTCATTGATGCGCTTCCGAAAAAAGCGGCGGGCAAGGGCCGGATGCGCCAGGGCTACCTCATCAAGCCGGATCGCAACCGCGCGCTCGATGTGGATTTTCTCAACTTCCTTGACGAAGCCCGCAAGGAACTCGCCTCCAGCCTTGTCAAACACAACGACCGGGAAATGCTCTTCACCGATGGCGGGCTGAACGCGGCCGCGCAGAAAATTCTCGACCGCATCCTTTTTCTCAGGATTTGCGAGGATCGCGACATTGACACCGGGGTCAAGCTGACATCCCTCGTGGACACATGGGTCAGGCACACATCCCGGCCCCTGCCGGAACGCCGT
This sequence comes from Verrucomicrobiia bacterium, assembly GCA_037128135.1. GTDB lineage: Bacteria > Verrucomicrobiota > Verrucomicrobiia > Chthoniobacterales > Terrimicrobiaceae > QYQL01. Next base: position 31,418 of record JBAXXD010000038.1, on the reverse strand, counting down.
TCCTTGATTCACGAGGATCCTCCGCCGCGCAGCTCCCAGCCTCCCGGCGAATCCCTTTGCCGACGGATCGTGCGCCACTTCCGCGAACTGGACCGCCGCCCGCCCTCGACGGTTCCGTTTTTCAACGGCCAGCTTTTCAAAAAGGATCCCAGCGAGGATCTGGAAGTCGGCGACGACTTCCTCATCAATTTCCTCCGCGACCTTTCGGATGAAAATTCCCCGTATCTCTTCAATGTCATCCCGGTGGAAATCCTCGGCTCCGTCTATGAGAGGTTTCTCGGGAAAGTTGTTCGCCCGCAGGGCCGGGGCGTCACGGTCGAGGAGAAGCCGGAGGTTCGCAAGGCGGGCGGCGTCTATTACACCCCGCGCTATATCGTGGACTATATCGTCGAGCGGACGGTCGGAAAATTGCTTGACGAAATCGCCGCCGGCAAAGATCTCAAATCGTTTTCCTCCCGCACCGACGAACTCCGTTTCCTCGATCCCGCCTGCGGGTCCGGTTCGTTCCTCATTCGCGCCTTTGAACGCACCTGCGAGCACTGGGAAAAATTTCTCACCGAAGCCCTGCCGCCGCAGGAGGACAAAGCGGGCCGCGCCGCATGGGAGAAAAAGCATCGCGCTTTGTGCTGGGTGGATCCCGAGAGCAACTCCGTCCACCTGACGGTCGAGCTCAAACGAAAAATCCTCACGCAAAATATCTATGGCGTGGACCTCGACTCCGCCGCCGTGGAAGTCACCCAGCTTTCTCTTTACCTCAAAATGCTGGAAAACGAAAACCGCACCACGCTCCAGCACCAGCGCGAATTCCTCGCCGACCAATCCGATATCGCCCTCCTCCCGCCACTCCAGGACAACATCAAATGCGGAAATTCCCTCATCGCTTCCGATTTCTCGATGATGCCCGAGGATCTTGTGCGAGTGAATGCCTTCGACTGGCCGGTGCAGTTCGCGCCGATCATGAAGGCCGGGGGATTCGATGCCATTGTCGGAAATCCGCCTTACATTCCCATCGAAACAATGGAGAGTGAAGAACGCGGCTATTATCAAGAAGTCTATCCGCAACTCGAAAGAAAATACGACACCGGCGTCATTTTCATTCTGCAAGCACTGCGTCTAATTAAATCAACAGGGTTCGTTGGATACATCTCGTCCATAACTTGGGAAACGGGAGAAAACTTTGCGAAACTGCGTGAGGAAATGTTCACCAAACATGGAGTTTCGGAAGTCATCAATCTTCCCTTCAACACATTTGCGGACGCTTACGTTGACACCGGCGTTTACATCCTTTGTGGCAAGCCAAGTCCTGAATATCGAATCTACCGTTACTCCAAAAAAGCAAAAATTGATTCTCTGAAAGATGCTGCCCCAATCACCGTTCCAACGGGTCTCGTCACCGCGCCAGACTTCCGTTTAGTTCTCGACCCGAACGCCCAGCGAATTCTACTTCGCGCATCCACCAACCTTCAATTCAAGCCGCTTGGAGAATTTACAAAATCCACACAAGGCTTGGCGGCAGACAGATTCCAGCGAGGAGCATCAGTTAAATCATCGGAGTGGTATCCGTTCGGCGAGCAGGCGCAGGCATACCGGTATGATTTCTTCGTGCAAGAACGGAGCTTTGCCTGCATGCGCGATAATCCGTCGCTCAAACAGTTTTACGAAGCCGAGCCGAAGATTTTGATTCGTCGCATTATCAATCGCCAAGACCGCCTTGATGCGTGTTTTTGTGATGAGCAGATGGCTTTCAAAAAAGACATCAATCCATTTGTTTTGACGATTGCAAAACCGAGCCCAAAATTTGTTCTCGGCATTCTCAATAGCTCACTGCTCTCGTATCTATATGTCAACACGTCCGCCATCGCGACGAAGGATGATTTTCGTCAAACGACACTTGCTGAGTTGCGACGGCTTCCCATTCCGTTTTTCGATTTTGCAAACAAGGCCGACAAATCCCGCCACGACAAACTCGTCGCGCTTGCGGACAAGATGCTGGCCTTGATGCCGAAGCTGCGGGCGGCCACGTCCGAGCGCGAAAAATCCGCGCTGCAAAACGCGGTCACCGCGACCGACCGGCAGATTGACGAACTCGTCTATGAACTTTACGGCCTGACGCCCGAGGAAATCGCCCTGGTCGAATCTTCCGCCTCGTGTAGTCCGCCCGGAAGCGTCACGTGGCGGGCACGCCTTCGCGTCTCCGCGTGACACCTACTGTCTTCCGTGGTGAAAATGCGTTTTCCGGCTGGTGGAACCCGGTGCTCCTGATTATTCATTCCCTCCGATGAGGGTATTGCTCAACGGCCAGAACAGGCGGCTCTCAGTGTTCGTAAACATCCCCGCGATGGCCAACACGGACGACCTCGATCAGGAGAACGCCCGAAAAGACCTCTTAAATAATCCGATAATCGCCAACACGGATCCGATATGCCCGCTCGCTCCCGGAAAGCTTCTTGTGTCCGGTCGGAAATGGATTGTCAGTCAATGACTCGACCGCGCGGATAATTTTCATGACATCGGCTGAACCGATTCGACGCAGATCCTTCTTGGTCGATTTCCGCCACTCAATCCTGTAGGATGCCATCTTTCTTCAATTCCTGGAGAAACTGATCGTGGGGAACCGTCGGCTCCTCGCGCCGATCCGCAACGGCGGCAAGATCATTGATATCCTCCAAAAGCTGCTCGTAATCAGCCATCGGAAGAATCACCGCCGTCTTGTGACCGGATTCGTCTGTCAGATATTGGAGTGCTGCACCCATAAAAACCAAGCTACACCCCAACGCGGTTTCTGTCGAGGTGGTTCCCCGAAAGAAACGGATCTGTTCGGCTGAGGCTCAGCGGGGGGATTTTGAAGAAAGAATTTCCCGGTAGAGTTCATAAATGACATCGCGGTTGTTGGCATATTCGAGGAGGATTTCCCGTGCGCGAGTCTGGCGATAAATGATCCGCAGCCCGCCGACCCGGAGCCGGTTGAAGCCGGTGAGAGGACCGAGCAGGCCCTTGATATCGCCACGTCCCCGAGCAAGTCCCCTGAGGGCGAGCCTGACGCGGTGCTTGGTCTCCGGGGGAAGTGCGGAAAGCCAGCTCTGCACCTGCTCAGAGGCCGAAATTTTCATCATCGAGATTCAGGGTCGCATACTTTGTTGAGCCGCCCCGGGATTGTTTGAGGGCTTTCATGGCCTGGGGATCGGCAAGAACATCCATTGTCTCCAGAAGGGCCTCGAAGTCCGCAACGGGAAGCGCGACAAAGACCGGCTTGTCGCGGTTCGCAATCACGAATTTCCGACCGCCACGGCAGAGCTTCGACAATTGCGCCTGCGCTTCGCGGATATTGTATGTCATTTGCATGAGGAAAGTATATAGGTTCCCGCCAGCCGTGGCAAGTTGCGAGCGGAAGCAGAGAAGCCTCGTGATCAGGATAGTGCATAAAAGCGCCTCCTTCCGGAGATCTTTGCGGGTTCCGACTCCCCGCCAGAAATGGGGTCTGCGGTACCAGGGTCTTCGTTGCGGTCTTGCAGAGGAAGGGCGGTGAGAGTATGCAGGACGGTCTTGCCCGATGATTAAAGTGGAACAACTCACGAAGCGCTACGGATCCGTAACGGCTGTGGATGGCATTGGCTTCACGGTCGGGAAGGGGGAGATCGTGGGGTTTCTGGGTCCGAACGGAGCGGGGAAAAGCACGACGATGAGGATGATCGCCGGGTTTCTTCCGCCCACGTCCGGATCCGTCGAGGTGGCCGGGCGCGACGTCTTCCGGGAATCGCTGCGGGCGCGCGAGCACATCGGGTATATGCCGGAAAACGTTCCGCTTTATCCGGACATGCGGGTGGCTGAGTATCTGCGCTACCGGGGCGCGCTCAAGGGGGTGCCGGGCCGCCGGATGAAGGAGCGGCTTGAGGATGTCCTCGAGCTCTGCGGGCTGCGCCCGGAGGCAAAGACGATCATCGGACGCCTCTCGAAAGGCTACCGCCAGCGGGTCGGGCTTGCGGACGCGATGATCCACGAGCCGGATCTTCTCATCCTCGACGAGCCGACGATCGGGCTGGATCCGAACCAGATCCGGCAGGTCCGCGACCTGATCTGGAATTTGAAACGCCACCACACGATCCTTCTCTCGACCCACATCCTGCCCGAGGTCGAGATGCTTTGCTCGCGGGTGCTCATCATCAACCGGGGCCGGATCGAGGCGATGGACACGCCGGAAAACCTGCGCACGCGGCTCGGGACGGCGGGGCACATTCTGCTCGATGCGAAGGTTCCGGATCCGAAGGCGGCCGCCGCCGGGCTGCGCAAGCTGTCCGGGGTCGCCTCGGTCTCGGCCCATGCGGACGGCGGCTGGACGGCCTTCACGATCCAGGCATCCCTGGGGAAGGATCCCCGCGAGGAGATCCATGCCCATGCGGTCGAGCAACTGTGGCCGGTGCGCGAGCTGAGCCGCTCGGACGTGTCGCTCGAGCAGGTCTTCGCCTCGGTGACCCATGCGGAGGAACATTGACCAATGAGAAGGTTCCACACACTCCTGGGCCGCGAGCTGGCCGCCGCATTCCACCAGCCGCTCGCGTATGTCGTCCTGTTTTTTTTCCTCGTCATCACGGGGTTCAACTTCCATGCGGGCGTCTCGCTTTTGAACCGTGCGGCCGGCTCCACGACGATGGTCGAGGCATTTTTCAACACCGTGTATTTCTGGTTTCCGTTCGTGCTCGTGTTCCCGCTGATCACGATGCGGGTGTTTGCGGAGGAGGCGAAGCTCGGGACGCTCGAGACGCTGATGACCGCGCCGGTGCGCGACGGGCAGGTCGTCTTCGCCAAGTATGCCGGAGCCCTCATTTTTTACCTGATCCTCTGGATGCCGAGCCTCCTTTATTTTTTGATTTTCCAGGAGGTGACCGACCGGAGCGCGGCGGGGGCGGCGGGATCGTATCTCGGGGCGTATGCGATGCTCGTGCTCGTCGGGATGCTCTACACCGCGCTCGGGTGCCTCGCCTCGGCGCTGACCGACAACCAGATCGTGGCCGCCGTGATGGCGTTCGCCGCGATCATCGCGCTGTTCTTCCTCGGGCTGCTTTCGCTTTTCCTTCCGGCGGCGGGGCCGTTCCTGCGCGAGGTCACGTATTATTTCTCGCCGGTCCAGCACATGATGGATTTTTCGCGCGGAATTTTTGACACGCGCCCGGTGGTTTTTTACCTGAGCTCGACCGCTGTCGTGCTTTTCGCCACGTTCCATGTTTTCCAATACCGGAGGTGGAAGTCGTGACCCGCATCCCGCGCGGGGCGATCCGGCTGGGCATCGGCCTCCAGGCTGCGGCGGTGCTCGTTCTTTTTGTGGCGGTGAACTGCCTCAGCTTCCAGAACTACTGGCGGGCGGATCTGTCGCGATCGCAGAAGTTTTCGCTCTCGATGCAGACCCGGCGGGTCATCCGCGAGTTCAAAAAGCCGGTGACCCTCACGGTGATTTCTTCCCCGACGATGTTCGGCCCGGCCGCCCGGATCCTTGGCGACGTGCAGGGGTTGCTTGGCGAAATCCAGTTCTCCGGGCGCGAGCGTGTGGTGATCGAGTATGTGGATCCGACCCGCAATCTGACCCGAATGCGCGAGCTCCAGGGGAAATACAAGCTCGCCAGCGCCGACAACCTGATCATCCTCGACTACGATGGGCGCACGCGAATCCTGAACATCGCGGAGATGGCCGATTTCGACATGCGGCCGGTCGCGCAGGGGGAGCCGCCGCAGCTGCTCGCCTTCCGCGGCGAGCAGGTGCTCACGGGCGCGATGATCTCCCTCATCAAGCCGGATCTCCCGGTCGTCTATTTCCTTCAGGGCCACGGCGAACCCGCGCCCGGCCCGGCGTCGCCGGTCGCGATTCTCAACGATTACATCCAAAAGCAAAACATGCGGGTCGCGGCGCTATCGCTCGCGTCGGCGGATGCGATCCCGGCCGATGCGGCCGCCCTCGTGATCCTCTCGCCGAAGTTCGATCTGGATGCGCGCGAGGAGGCGGTCATCTCAGGCTGGCTGCGGCAGCGCGGGCGGATGCTCGTGCTTTTGGATCCCACGTCCGGGACCCCGCGCCTGCACGGGATCCTCGCTGCAAACGGGATCATTCCGCAGGATGACCGCGTGCTCCGGATCGTGCGGCTCGCGTTTGCCATGGGGATTCTGCGCGAGGTGACCGGGGAAATTCTTCCGACGACGGAATTCACGCGGCGGCTCGCCGGGATGACGGTTCTTTTTTCCGGGGCCACCCAATCGCTCCACCTCGACCAGGGGCTGGCCGCAAAGGAAACCATCCAGCTGCGGCCGCTGATCCAGGCGGCGGAGGAGTTCTGGGGCGAGAGGGACTACGCTCCCAATCTGCCCGGCGGGGTCCGCTACGACGAGGGCCGGGACAACGGCCAGCCGATCACCATCGCGGCTTCGGCCGACCGGGGAGGCGTCGAGGATGACCGCGTCGAGATCCAGACCTCGAAGCTCATCGTCGTCGGCAGCGCGCAGTTCGCCTACGATGCCTCGGCCTCGCCGCAGGGGCTCGACTTTCTGATCTCCGCCCTCAACTCGCTCCTCGACCGCAACAAGCTGACCGGCGTGACGCCGAAGTCGGTCGCGCATTTTGCTCTGAACCTGACAGATGACCAGCTCGGGAGGATCGCCTTCTTCGCGATGATTGTCCTGCCCGGGCTCTCCGCGCTCGTGGGGGCGCTCGTCTGGTGGAAGCGCAGATCATGAGCCGGGGCACCACGATTTTCCTCGTCGCCCTCGCCCTCGCTCTCGCGGTCTTCGCCGCCATTTTCATTCCGCTGCACGACGTCGGTGGCAAACCGCCGGGATCTCCGCTTTTCGACTTCGATCCGGATGAGCTCCGCAGCATCAAAATCACCAACGGCGACAATGTTTTTGAGCTGAAAAAATCGGCGGGCGGATGGACGATCCGCCCGGAGCCCGCGGACCGGGCATCGGTGGACGCCGTCAAGCGCCTGATCGAGACCGCCCGGGACACACCGGTGGTGGATCGGATTGACGGGAGCGAGATCGCGGATCGCGGCCAGCTTTCCGAATACGGCCTGAAAAAAAGCAGCGTTCAACTGGATTTCAAAGGCGACCGCGACCACTCGCTTCTTTTCGGGAAGGATGCCGCGGACGAACGGCTGGTTTATGTGCGCTTCGAGGATGCGAGGGATGTCTATTTGATCCCGGACGAATTGCTGCGCCTGGTGCTCAGCCCGGCGCAGGATTTTCGCGACCGGATGCCAGTTCGCCTGCGGCCGGATCGTGTCGCTCGGCTTGTGATCCGGCGGCCGTCCGGCGAGATCGAGTTGAAGCGCGAGGCGGGCGGCTGGGCGATCGTCAAGCCGCTTTCCGCGCGGGCCAGCGCGACGGCCGTGGAGGCGTTTCTGGAGAAGCTTTTCCGCACGCGCATCGAGGGGTTCGAGGCCGCAGCCGACCCCGCCGCGTTCGGGCTTGCCGAGCCGGTCGCGGAAGTCCTCGCATTCGGGGAGGGAGAGCCCGAACCGGAGACCATCCGCGTGGGAATGGCTGTCTCCGGCGGCGGCTACTATGCGCGGCTGATCCCCCGCCAGGTGACAGTGCGTCTCCCCGCGTCGATCATGGATCAGCTCGCAGTGGATCCGACCACGTTCCGGGATCCCTCGCTTGTGCGGATCAACCTTGATCTTGTGGACATGATCCGGATCGCATCCGGGGGGCGCAGCTTTGAAATCCGGAGGAATGGGGACGGGTGGAAAATCGGGGATAAAAATGCCAGCAAGGCGGCTGTCGAGCGGATGGCCGACGCGTTCGCCCTTGCCAAAGCCACCCGCTACGAGCCCGCGACCGGGCCGGTGCTGGCGCGGACGGGGCTGGCCGATCCGCCGCTCGCGGTCGGGTTTTATTCCGTGCTTTCCGAGAACACTCCGGAAGAGCAGGCCGGCGAGCACCTGATCGCCGAATTTCGTTTCGGCGCGCAGGCCGACGACCTGCCGGTTCATGCCAAAGGAGCTGCCGAGGTGGCATTCACCGCCGCGCCGCTCCTGAAGGCCATCCCGGCCGATCCGGCCGCGTGGGTTGCCCCCTGACCCGCCTGGCACTCAGCTCTCGTCCATGCGAACCGGGCCGTCGCCATGGCCGTGGGATCTCACGCTCCCGATGTTTTCGAGATTCACGCCCATCGTCTCGATCCCGAACCGCCAGGTCACCAAAGCTCCGAGGATCGAGGCGCCGACCAGAAAATAGAGGAGGGTGGAAATTCCGATTTCGCTGAGAAGGACGGGAAAAAGGAACGCGGTCGCCACGGCGCCGATCTTGGCGAACGACGCGGCAAAGCCGGCCCCGGAGCCGCGGATCTTTGTCGGGAAGACCTCGCCCGCGATGAGATACGTCATCGCGTTCGGGCCGAGGTTCGTCATGAAGTTGAAGAGCATGAACCCCGCAAAAATCAGAGCTGTCTGCCCGGTGCCGGGCAACAGGCAAGTCGAAAACGCGGCGAGAAGAAGCCCGGCCGCACATCCGAAAAACCCGAAGATCTGGAGCTTGATGCGCCCGATTTTGTCCGCGAGAAAAACCGCGCAGACGATGCCGACCAGGAGGAGCACATCGAGAAAAGCGGCCCCCTTGGCGGCGATCATGTCGTTGTGGATCACCCCGGCCAGGTTCTGCTCCTGGAAATTTGCGTGGCCAAGGATCGTCGCCAGGATCGTGGGCGTGAAAATCCCGATCCCGTAAGTGGACAGATCCTGGAGAAACCACGGCACCGAGGCCAGGATCGTCGCCCGGCGGTGCTTCGGCTTGAAGAGCTTTTTGAATTTTGATTTGTGGCGCTCGTGCTCCGGCTCGTCGTCGGCCACCTCCTTGAGGCGGATCTTTTTCGGATACTGCGGATCGCGCCGGAGGAGCCGCTCGGTCGCGCGCTCCGCCTCCCCGATGCGGCCGCGGGACATCAGCCACTGCGGGCTCTGCGTGACAAAAAGCCTCCCGATGACAACGGCCATCGTGGGGAGGATCGCGGTCGCATACATAAACCGCCAGTCGGTCAGGCTCTGGTGGGATTTGAGGATCATGTATCCGATGACCGTCCCGACCAAGGCCCCGACCGCCTGAAACGCGAACGCGCTGAGGACGAGCCGTCCCCGGCAGTTGCTGGGAATGCTCTCCGAGATCACCAGATGCGCCGTCGGGTAGTCGCACCCGAGCGCCAGCCCCATGCCGAAAAGCGAAACGAGCAGCAACGGAAAATTTGGACTCAGCGTCATTGCGACGAGGAAGATCAGAAAAAGAATCATCTCCGCGATGAAGAGCTGCTTGCGGCCCAGATGGTCGGCGAGGCCGCCGAGCGCCGTCGCCCCGATGAGGATCCCGAAAAGCGTGGCCGCCCCGACCATCCCCTTCTCCGCGGCGCCGAGCCGGAACTCCATCGCGATCAACGGCAGCGCCACTCCGGTCATGAATACCACAAGCCCCTCGAAAAATTTCCCGGCCGTCGCCAGCCCCCAGATCTGCCACTGCATGAGCGTCATCGGCACCTGCGGGACTTTCGTGCCGTCCGCCCAGACCGGCGTCTCGTCAATGTATTCCTGAACGGTTTTGGCGGACATCTTTTCGGAACCCATCAGCCAATCTTCGCGCGGGTCATCCAGGCGGCAACGCGGACTGGAGCTCGGCCAGCCGTGTGAGCCAGTCCTGCTGGCGCCGCCGGTGTTCGGCGACAACGGCGGGCGGGGCATTGTTGACGAACGATTCGCTCGAGAGCTTGCGGGCGACCTTTTCGATCTCGGCCTCGACCTTGGCGATCTCGCCCAGCAGCCGCTCGCGCTCGGCGGACGGATCGACAAGGCCGTCGAGCGGGAGGTAAAGAATCCCGATGTCGGTCGGGCAGGCGGCGGAACCGGCGGGAGCCGCTTCGCAGACCGTGAGGGATTCCGAATGCAGGAAAAGCGCGAGGGTCGGAAGCTCGTCGAGCAGCCAGTCTGCCGACGGGGCAATCTGCCAGGCGACCCGCTTGTTCGCCGGGATATTGTAGGTCGCGCGGAGGTTGCGGGCGAGTGAGACCGCGGAATAGACCGCCCCGGCACGGGGCTCGGGCGCGGCTTCGCCCGCCTCCGGCCACCCGCATTCCATCAGGCTCTGCGGGCCGAACCCCAGCCCGCTCCACAGCTCTTCCGTGATGAACGGCGTATAAGGATGCAGGAGCTTCAGGATCCGCTGGATCGCAAAATCCATCGCGGCCAGCGTCCCCGCGCGGCGCGGCGAATCCGCCTTGGCCGCCTCGATGAAACGGTCGCAAAAATCCCCCCACACAAAATCGTAGAGCGCCTGCGCAACCTCGCTGAACCGGAACCCCTCGTATCCTTCGTTGACCCGCAAAATCGTCGCGTCAAGCTTGGCAAGCAGATCGCGCGCGAAGATCGAAAGGTCGTGCTTCGAGGGATCGGCGGCGGGATCCACCGGGCCGTGCATCAGCCGGAAGCGGCAGGCGTTCCAGAGCTTGTTGCAGAAGTTCCGCCCCTCGATAATCTGCTGCTCGTCAAACTTGATGTCCTGCCCCTGCGGCGCCGTGCGCAGCAGCCCGAACCGCAGCCCGTCGGCCCCGAACTTCGCGATGAGGTCGAGCGGATCGGGCGAGTTGCCAAGGCTCTTCGACATCTTCCGCCCCTGCTTGTCGCGGATGATCCCCGTGAAATACACGCTGCGGAACGGCACCTCCCCGGTGTATTCCAGCCCGGCCATGATCATCCGCGCCACCCAGAAAAAAATGATGTCCGGCCCGGTGACCAGCGCGCTCGTCGGGTAGAACTTCTTCAGCGTGGCGTCATCCATCGTCCCGTGCGCCCAGAGCCACGACGAAAACCACGTATCCAGCACGTCGGGATCCTGCTCCCACCCCTCGCCGGGCGACTCGATCTGGCATCTGCATTCCGCATTCCGCATTCCACATTCCGCATTCGCCGGATACCAAACCGGGATCCGGTGCCCCCACCAGAGCTGGCGGGAGAGGCACCAATCCTGGATGTTTTCCAGCCAGTGGTCATAGACTTTCTCCCAGCGATCCGGAAAAAACCGGATCAGGCGGTCGCGCACGGCGGCCCGGGCTTCGACGGTCTTCGGGTATTTAAGAAACCATTGCTCCGAAAGGCGCGGCTCGACCGGCACGTCCGCCCGCTCGCTGAATCCGACATGGTTTTCGTGCGGCTCCTCTTTGACGAGAACCCCGAGCTCGCGCAGCTTGTCCACCGCCTCGACCCGCGCCTCAAACCGGTCGAGCCCGGCGAAATCCTCGCCGGCCAGATCGTTCATCGTGCCATCCGGGTTCATGATGTCCACGACCGGCAGGTTGTGGCGGAGGCCGATTTCGTAGTCGGCCTTGTCGTGCGCCGGGGTCACCTTGAGCACGCCGGTGCCGAACTCGAAGTCCACCGCCTCGTCACCGATGATCGGCAGGATCGCCTGATCCTCGACCGGTAGGGGGCGGCGAACATGCAGGCCGATGAGCCCGTTGTAGCGCGGATCCTTCGGGTTCACCGCGACGGCCGTGTCGCCCATGATCGTCTCCGGACGGGTCGTGGCGATCTCGAGAAACATCCCGGGCCGCTCCACGATTTCGACCTGGAAATGATAAAGGTAGCTCTTCTGCGGCTTCGGGATGACCTCCTCATCGCTCAGCGCCGTGAGCGAGACCGGGCACCAGTTCACCATCCGCTTCCCTCGGAAAATGAGCCCCTTGCCGTGCAGATCCACAAAGACCTCCTGCACCTTGCGGGCATACGCCTCGTCCATCGTGAACCGCTCGCGCTCCCAGTCGCACGAACACCCGAGCTTCTTCAGCTGCTTGATGATGATCCCCCCGTGCTTCTCCTTCCACTCCCACACCCGCTTGAGAAATTCCTCGCGCCCAAGATCGTGGCGGGTCTTCTTTTCCTCCTTGCGCAGCTTCCGCTCGACAACCGTCTGGGTCGCAATCCCCGCGTGGTCGGTGCCGGGCAGCCAAAGCACCTCGTGCCCGGTCTGCCGCGCGTGCCGGCACAGGATGTCCTGGATCGTGTTGTTCAAAACATGCCCGAGCGTGAGGACGCCGGTCACGTTCGGCGGCGGAATCACGATCGAGTAGCCGGGCTTCGGGGACGCGGGATCCGCATGGAAAAGCCCGCGGCCCTGCCACCAGGCATACCACTTGTCTTCCACCAATCCGGGTTCGTAGGCTTTCGAAAGTTCTGACATGGAACCGCTCATTGTGACGGAATCCGCCGCGGATTCAATCGGGTTCCTCGGAAAAATGCCCTGGATTCCCGAACGCGAAGGCACCGCCCGCTTGTCCGGGGATCTTGTGCCGTTCATGGCGTCACTGCCTGTCGAATACTGCGCCCATGATCAACCGCCTTCCCCGCCTAACGATGTGCCAGCAGCGCGCCGGGGCTTTTTCCCGTGTAGCGCTTGAAGACGGTCGCGAAGTATTGCGATGACGAAAAGCCCAGCCGGAATGCCACCTCCGTGACAGTCGCGCCGGGCCGGACCAGCAGCCTCTTGGCCTCGGAAATCTTGCGGCGCAAGACATACTCGGCTGGCGGGATGCCGATCTCCTGTTTGAACCGCGCCTTGAATCGCGAGACGGACAGCGCCATGCGCGCCGCGAGATCCCCGACGCTCATCGACTCTTCGATTTGAGCATCGATGTGATGGAGCAGGCCGTTGATGCCGTTCGAGAGCCCGGCCTTCGGATTCCGGCGGGAGCATTCGAGAATCAGCAGAAGAAATTCCGCCAGCTTGACGCCGAGAAAAATGCGCCGCAGGGGATCCTTTCTGCGCCTTGTGGCGGCCAGGGTTTCCTCCAGCAACGACCGGAGCAGGGGCGTCCCGGAAAAGTGCCGGTGGGGAATCGCCAGGAGCTGCGCCACCAGGCGGCGGGCATCGGCCGGCGGGCAGTTCAGGAAGCGAACGACCTTGCGGGGAAGGATGAAATGGATCCAATACAGCACGCCCTTTTCCTGCGGCGCTTCGCCCGTGCTGTGTTCCTCTCCGGGAAACGTGACAAAGACATCCCCGCCGCGCAGCACGAAATCGCGGCGCCCCACTCGGTAGATTTGCGTGCCCTTCGCCAAATAGCAAATTTCCATCGCGCCGGGATGCGCGTGCTCGACGAGACCTTGGTGGGCGTGCGTGAAATTGTAACGCCCCAGCATCGGCACTTCGGGAATGCCCGCCGGACGCAGGTCCAGGACAACCCGATCGGGGATCTGCATTTCCAGCATGTTTGATTTTGTATTGCAATACGCGTCTGAAAGCCAGCCGCGATTGCGCGTGCTACATTGCCGCCACACAACCAACATGCCGCCTCCACTGCAACTCCCCACCGACCGGTTCTCCCACCCCGACTTTGCCCGCTTTGATTTTGCGAAGCACAACGCCGAACAGTCCGCGCTGTGGGCCGACTTTAACGCCGGCCGCCCGACGGCGCGTATCCCGGTCATTCTCGGCACGAACACGCGATTTTTCATGTTCAACGACGGGGCAAACCCCGGCGGGCTCGACTTCCGCAGCTACACCGAAGACCCGGATGTCATGTTCGACGCCCTGCTCCAATTCCAGCGCTGGAGCAAGTTCAACCTGCTTCAGGACGCCGGGCTGGGGTTGCCGGAAAAATGGACCGTCAGCCCCGATTTTCAGAACTACTACGAGGCCGGCTGGCTCGGATGCGGCATCCACTACTTCGACGGTCAGGTGCCGGACACCCTGCCCGATTTTTCCGGCGCACCGGAGCGGATCATGGAGAACGGGATTCCGGATCCGTTCGGCGGGCTCGGGGCGAAGGCGATCGAGTATTGGGAGCACTTCAAGGCCAGGGCCGCGCGCGAGACATTTCTCGGCCGCCCGATCGAGGTGGGCGTTCCGTTTAGCGGCACCGACGGCCCACTGACAGTTGCCTGCAATTTGTTCGGTGCCGACTTCGTCTGCGAGACGATGGCGGCCGACCAGGACCGGCTGCACAGGCTGCTCGACTTCATTACGGAATCCGCGATCCTGCGGATGACAGCATGGCGGAAGGCGGGCGGCTTGCCGGTGCCGCAAAAGGACTTTGGCTTCGCAGACGACAGCGTCGCCCTGATCTCGACGCCCATGTATCGCGAGCATGTGCTGCCGCACCACCGCCGCCTCTGCGACGCGCTGGCCGGACCGACGACGACCCCCCGCTACATCCACCTCTGCGGCGATGCCACGCGCCACTTCGAAACACTGGTCGAGGAACTGAATATAAAAACCTTTGACACCGGCTTTCCAGTGGATTTCGGGGCGATGCGAAGAGAGCTTGGCCCGGAAGTGCGGATTCAAGGCGGACCCCATGTCGATTTTCTCATGCGCGCCACTCCCGGCGAAGTGCAGGACGAGGTGCGGAGAATATTAAAATCCGGGGTTCTCGATGGCGGACGGTTTCTGCTCCGCGAAGGCAACAATCTCGCTCCCTACACGCCGCTCGCAAACACCGAGGCGATGTATCACGCGGGCCGCGAATCGGCAGCGATTCTCGCTGCGTAGCATTCGGCGACAAGAAGCGTCCCCGAAAGCGGGTCGGCGCAGTCGTCGTACGAGATGTTGCGCCGGATGAATGTCCGGTGTATTGCCGCTGTGCAGGATCTCCTATGAAAACGACATTCCAATCCATCGATATCTCAAAAGTCGCAAACAGAGGCTTCAGGGATGATGCAACGGGTCATGGCGGCTGGACCAACCAGGGGGAAGACGACCTCCGTGGCATGCAGTCCGGCCCGCTCAAGGCGGGCAAGTTGGAATTCCATATTCTCGACCCGGTCTCAAACGGCAACAAGGCGGTCGCCGCCATGCGCAAAGGCGATCCGGCCTGTGGAAAAGGCGAAGACCCGCTCGAGTTGCACTGCACGGATGCCACCATAAAAATCAATTGCGATCACCAGATCGGGAAAATACGCAGGCTCCACGGAACGAATTGTGCCGCTCCGATCTACTATGCCGCTTACCCGGCGACGGATATTTCCGAAGACTTGCGCGCGCTTGATATTCCATTAACCCGTCTTCATGACGCGCCCCTGTTCGACCATGGGATGCGCCTGGTGGACATCGACCGGGTCTTCCCCCTTTTCTATCTGAATGAAAAAGATCCCCGGAACTACTTCTTCGCCCATACCGACGACTACATAGCGAACTGCCTGAACTATGGCTCCAAAGTGCTTTATCGTCTCGGTCCTTCGATCGAACATTCCAAGAAATCCTACTTTACCATGCCGCCTCTGGACTACGATAAATGGGGCGAGATCTGCGGCCAGATCATCGCGCACTACAACGAGGGCTGGGCCGGCGGCTTCCATCACAACATTGAGTATTGGGAGATCTGGAACGAACCCGATCTGGGCCCGAAGATGTGGGCCGGAACCTGGGCCGAATATCTCAAGCTATATGTTGCCACAGCGAAGCGGTTGAAGGCGAGGTTTCCGAATATCAAAATCGGCGGCCCTGCGCTAACAAGTAACAACGAGGAAAAGATTAGAGAGTTGCTTTCGGAGTGCCGCACGCAAGGCGCCCCTCTGGATTTCTTCTCTTGGCACGGGTATCTCAGCAACCCCGCTGATGCCATTGCCTCCCCTGCAATAGTGAAGGCGTTGCTTGACGAATGCGGATTTGAAAAGACAGAGCTCCACTATAACGAATGGCACTACTTTCCAGGATCTTGGAGCATGACGAAGAATAGCCGAACCTATTTAGCGAGCTACGATAAAGTCCTGACTGGAAGCGATAGCGCGGCATTCAACTGCGCCGTCTTGAGCGGCTTACAGGATACGCCCATCACGATGGCCAACTACTATACCGGCTCTGTCACCCCAGGATTCAGTTGGGGGATCTTTGATTCGATATCCATCCTTCCCAACAAGAACTACTTTTCGCTCATGGCGTTCAACTTGATGACGAAGTATGAAACGCGCCTTGAGGCGGACGTGCCCAACGGCAGGAATCTCTGGGCTCTTGCCGGACGCGACAGCGCCGGCGGGATCGCCGTTCTGGTTTCCTGTTTCAAGACAAGCGAGCGGCATATCCATCTGGATTTCGGGGGCATAAAAATCGATGGCTTGAAAGTGAAAGTCTCCTTGCTCGACTCCGATAACGACCTGACTCCCGTCAAACCGGCGAAGATAAGCGGCGGCACGATCACATTAGAAAAGCCGGCCGGCTCGGCGGTCTTCCTTGTGGAGGTGCAGTCATAAGAACTGACAAACGAGCGATCGCCGGTCCCATGTTTATTGCGCACGCAGGCGCCTCGGATAAGGCGCCAGAAAACACCATCGCCGCATTCAACCTGGCATGGAAGGAGGATGCCGACGGCATCGAGGGGGATTACCATCTCACGAAGGATACAAAAATCGCATGTATCCATGACGACACCACCGAGCGTACAGGCAAACAGAGGATGAGGGTGGCAGAAACGACGTTCGCGAAACTGCGCCAACTTGATGTCGGCTCGTGGAAAGGAGATCGCTGGCGCGGCACCCGTATCCCGTCCCTTCAGAAAGTGTTGGCTACTGTTCCGAAAGGGAAAAAAGTGTTTATCGAGATGAAGTGCGGTCCGGAAATTATCCCTGCTCTGACACATGCGCTGGCCAAGAGCAAATTGCAGCCCGAACAGATAGCCATTATCTCATTTCATACCGAGGTCATTGCTGAAGCAAAACGACAAATTCCTGAAATGAAAGCGCTGTGGTTGACATCTTTCAGTCCCGGCAAGACCACTGGAGCAGTGGCGCCGTCTCCAAAAGAAATTGTGGCAACGTTGGAAAAGATCGGCGCCGACGGAGTGGGTTGCCAATTTCACGCAAGCCTCAATAAAAGGTTCATGAGGACTCTCCGCGCTGCTCACAAGGAGGTTCATGTATGGACAGTGGACGATGTTGCGACGGCGAATCGCCTTGTGCAACTTGGCGTCGACTCCATCACGTCAAACCGCGCCGGTTGGCTGAAGCGGCAGATTCGGGAAAAGCAGAAGGGATAAGCAGAAGGGGCCTGAATGGCGCTGACACCGGTTTCCTGTCGGCCGGGAGGGCCGCGTCACGCGGGTTTGCGAAGGAGCCAGTAGATCTCGCCCGGCCACCACGGGAAGCGGCGTCCCCAGGCGAGGTTGAACCGCATCCACGCCGCCGAATTTTCGAGCGGGCTTCCCTTGCTGCGGAGGAAAAAGGCACCGCTGGAAAACTCCGCGACGAGCCCGGCCTCACGAGCCATGGCGCGAACGCGTTCCGGCGAGAAGACGCTCACATGGCCCATCGGGCCGGCGGTCTTGCGGATCTGCGACTCGCGGATCCCGCGGAAAACCTCCGGCACCACCGGAAACCCGCCGATCAGCGACCCGCCAGGCGCGATCCCGGCGGCAATTTTTTTCAGGACCGCCTCGGGGTTCGACAAGTGCTCGAGCACATGGAGAAGGATCGCGCAGTCGTAGGTCGCGGGAAGCGCGAACGCCGGGTCTTCGAGATCCGCCTCGAAAAAATCCTCATAGCCGACCTTGGTGAGCTTGCGCGTGAGCATGACGGCATCGACCGCCGTCCAGTGCGACCACGAGATCCCTGCCGGGGCGGACTTCACAAATTCGAGCATCTGGCCGGTATGGACGCCGATTTCTGCGACGGCCAGCGGGCGTCCGGCACGCAGGCATTCCTCGCGGAGGAGCTGGTATCCGAACCAATACCTGAGGAGGCGGAGCGGGTAGCGCACGGCCTTCGCCTCGGCGGGCATTCCAAACCGCTTCGCCCGGACCGTCGGGTTGTCTGCCAGAAACCCGATGTCCCATTGGGATGTGTCGTAAGTCTTCAATGCGGTCGCGCATCGTGGCCGCCCCCGGGATCCCGGTCAAGCACCCGATGAATGCCCTGTTTTTTCTGCGTCAGATGGCCGCAGCGATCGCATCGCCCATCTCGCTTGTGCCGACAAGCCTGGTTCCGGGGGTGTGGATGTCGCCGGTGCGGAGGCCTGCGGCAATCGCCGAACGCACGGCGGATTCGATGGCCGCCGCCGGCTCCTCGCGCCCGCAGGAAAACCGGAGCATCATCGCTGCGGACAGGATCTGGGCGATCGGGTTCGCGATCCCCTTGCCCGCAATATCGGGAGCAGTCCCGCCGCTCGGCTCATAAAGGCCGAACCGCGTCGTCCCGCCGGTGGATTCCCCGAGGCTCGCGCTCGGCAGCATCCCCAGCGAACCGGCGATCATCGCCATCTCGTCGCTCAGGATGTCCCCAAAAAGGTTTTCGGCGAGCACGACGTCGAAGGCTTTCGGGTTTTTGATGAGCTGCATCGCGGCGTTGTCCACGTAGAGGTGGTTAAGGGCGACGCCGGGGAATTCCTTGGCGGTCACGGTGACGACCCGGCGCCAGAGCACGCCGTTCTGGAGGACATTCGCCTTGTCGATCGAGGTGACCCGTCCGCTGCGCTTGAGCGCGGCCTCGAACGCGACCTTCGCGATCCGCCGGATCTCGCTCTCCGAATACCTCATCGTGTCCACCGCAATTTCCTCGCCACCCTCGCGCTTCAAATATTTCGGCTCCCCGAAATAGAGCCCGCCGGTGAGCTCGCGCACGCACAGCACGTCGAACCCGCCCTCGACGAGCTGCGGATGCAGCGGCGAAGCATGGGTCAGCTCGGGAAGGCACACGGCCGGACGCAGGTTGGCAAAGAGCCCAAAATGCTTCCGCAGCGGCAGAAGCGCCGCGCGCTCGGGCTGCTCGGACGGCGGCAGCGACTCCCACTTCGGACCGCCGACCGATCCAAATAAAATCGCGCACGCCGCCTCGCAGGCCGCAAGCGTCTCCGGCGGCAGCGCCCGCCCGGCACCGTCAATCGCCGCCCCGCCGACCAGCCGGTGGTCATACTCGAACTCCAAAGAATATTTTTTAGAAACCGCGCCGAGAACCTTCAGGCCCTCGGCCATCACCTCCGGCCCGATTCCGTCGCCGGCCAAAACTGCTATGCGAAAATGATTGCTCATCCGCGCGATCTAACCTTTCGCGCGGGCCGGAGGCAAGCTCCGGCAGGCAGGTTCCCGAAGCGCCATGACGAATGGCACGAGGAGAAATGGCCAGATCGCGGTGAAGAGGTAGGCGGCCTTGAGCCCGAGCGCCTGGGGCGCGAGCCCGGAGCCGAAGATGGCCAGCGCCCATGCCGGGGGCGCGCCGCTCACACGGTCGGCGATCAGGCCGACCAGCCACGGCATGATGCCGGATCCGAAATCTCCCGCAGCCGCAAGCAGCGCGAACATCGAAGCGCCGGCCAGCGGGAATCTCGCCGCCGAGAGAGAAATCGTCCCCGGCCAGAGCATGCTCACAAAAATCCCGGAGAGCCCGGTGGCCAGCAGGGCGAGCAATGGTGAGGGCAGGAGCGCCATGGCGAGGCAGGTGACCCCGGAAAGAACCGCGCTGATCCACATGACCCGCGTCAGATCCGCGTGCCCGCCCTTCCATCCGAACCACAGCCGCCCGATAAACATGCCGATCCCGAAAAGGAGAAACCCCACGAGGTCGGCGACCACTTTGGAATACCCGAGTGCCGTCTCGACATACGCGGACGTCCACTGCGCGATCGTCACCTCGGCCGCCCCGGCCAGCGCCATCGTCGCAAGGAGCAGATAAATCGGACGCCCGCGCACGATCGAACGCAGCGTCTGCCGCCTCTCGGGATCGGCCAGCGGTGGAAGCGCGACCATCCCGAACGCCACGGTGTTCAACACCGGAAACAAACTCCACAGGGCCATGATCCACGGCCAAGCGCGCAACCCGAGCACATAAAGCGCGGCCCCGGTCACCACGATCACCGCCACTTTTCCAATAGGATAATACGCGTGCAGCACCGCCATCGCCGCGCTTTTGTTTTCCGAGGGCAGCGCGTTGATCAACGGGCTCAGCAGAACCTCTAGCAGCCCGCACCCGACCGAAAAAATCACTGTCCCAGCCATGAGCCCGGAGTAAGGATGCGCGAGCACAAACGGACTGAACGCAAAGACCCACAGCCCGATCGCAGAAAGCGCGTTCGCCGCGACGATGAGCGGGCGCGGATGCATCCGGTCGGCCAGCGCCGTGCAGGCCAGATCCGCCACCATCTGGGTCAGAAAATTCACCAGCACCAGCCGCCCGATCTGCTCGAAGCTCAGCCCGAACTGCTCGCGCAGCGGAATAAAAAGCAGCGGCGTGATGTTGATCACCAGCGCCTGGATGAACATCCCCAGGTAACAGCAGCGGACCAGCCAGCGGACGGAGGAGATCATGAGTTGGTGCCTGTCGGAGAATGGAACTCCATTCTCAGCCATTAGACCTCGCTCGCATTGGTCACAACATGGAAGTCCACATCGAGTGCCTGAAAGTGACGTCGACCGCAACGAATCTTATCGGCTTCGGTCTTCCGGAGTTTTTCGAAGTCCTTGGTGCCTTTGGTTTCTCGAATAAGGTAGAGCGCGGAATTGTCGTGCTTCACAATCGCCCAGTCGGGATTGTAATCCCCGATGGGCGTCTCGATCTTGAACCACCCGGGCAGTTTGACAAAAAGTTTGATGTCCGTGCGACCATCCAGTTTTGCTGCAAAATCGCGCTCAATCTCGGAGTCGTAAACCACGGCGTCATACACAGAATTCTTCACTTCGAGCCGGTTGTTGAGATAACTGATGATCTCCTTTTCCTCAAAAAGCCTCATGCTCCACTCCTCATCACCGAGACGTTCGTATTTGATCCCGTCAATCATCAGGCGATGAAGTTCGCTGTTCAGAATCGCAACGACTTCGTCCATGAATATCTGCGGATTGGTAAAAAAGTCCGCCAGTCGGCTGCTTTCTTTGAGAATGCGGACAAGGGTTGATCGGGTCAGTTCGGTCCCGGCTTGCAAATAGGCCACCACGTCGGGCAGCGGGCCGGAGTGCCCCACGGCCTCGTCCTTCTCGCGGATCACTGTGCCACCGATCCCGCCACGGCCCTGTTCCACTTGCGTCTCGGTATAGTGAACCTTCGATGGCTTGATTTGTTCCATCTCACGGATGGCCTTCACCGCCAACTTCACAAGTTCATCCGTTGAGTATTCCACCGAAAATGTCGTCTTCGGTTTGATGCGTTTCCAAAGTTCCTGAAATTCGGGATCCAGTGTGACCTCCTTTTTGAAGCGCAGTTTCCTTCCTTCCTCATCGCGCTTCACATGGCGGTCCATTTGGTAACTTTGCAGCGTCTCGATGATTTCCGCCTTCCATGTCGCCTGCTCCGCCGGAAGCCCGAGATCGAACCCCGGCGCAGGCGGATTGAACTTCGGAAGAATCTTCCCGTTCGCATCTAGAAACCCCCGATTCACGAGCCCCTGCCAAATAATCTCCGACTGCTCACGCCCCAGTGTTTTCTCTACCTCGCCGTCCATCGTCACAAACTTGGAAAAAGCAAGTTTCGGCACTTTGCCAAAAGTCACCCCGCAGTCTTCCTCGTATTCCGTCTGCAATGATCGGGCGAAGTCATCGTAGCTCTCGTTCGCGACAACGAGCAACTTGTTGATGTTCTCGTCGAAAACACGCTCGCCGTTCTGATTGACCGGCAGCCGCAACCCCCGTCCGATTTCCTGCCGCTTTTTCGTAGTCGAGCGAGTTTCATTAAGCGTGCAGATTTGGAAAACATTCGGATTGTCCCATCCCTCACGCAGAGCGGAATGGCTGAAGATAAACCGCAGCGGCTCGTCCAGCGTGAGCAAGCGCTCCTTTTCGCGCATGATCAGGTTATACACGTCGTCATCCGCCTGCGTCGTGCCGCTGGTATCCTTGAGGAGGCCCTTCTTGTCCTGTGCGAAATAGCCGTTATGCAACTGATCCAAGGGGAGCTGTGCCACAGCCAGTTCGCGGTAACGATCCTGAACGATCAGCTTCCGGAACGCCGCCTCGAACTCCGTGGCAAACTTTCCGGGCACTGACTTTCCTTCCTGATCGTAAGCACGGTAATTCGCCACTTTGTCGATGAAGAAAAGCGTCAACACTTTCAGCCCTTTGCCCAGAACTTGCAGTTCCTTCCCGAGATGTTTTCTGACCGTGTTCTCAATCTGCACGCGCCACACGTCATCACGCATTCCGCCAATTTCCTGTCCAGCGTTCAATGATCTGCCGTTGGTAAACGCAACATGTTCCGCTCCGGGCGTGGCATCAACGTAATCCACAACCCAGTTGTCCTGATAACAGGCGCGTTCGCCGGAAAGCAGATGCAGATCCTCCCCGCCCTTGACCTTGAATTCCTTTTCTTTCACGCCGTCCTTCGTCTGCGCTTGGATGGCAACCTTGCCAAAAGGCCGCTTTCCTTTCGGCTCGTAGCCGATGCTCTTTGCTTTCACATACGCCCCGTTGAGCGCATCCCCCGCAATCGCACTCGCCACCACGATCTGTTTCACAAGACGCAACTCGAAGGCACGGATCGGATCCAGCAGATACACGAGATTGTAGGGGTTCCGGTGAGTGGCGGAATAGCGCAGCGTGCAAAGCGGATTCAGCGCCCGGATCGCCTCCTGTGCCTTGTCCGTGCTGTCCACGCTCTGAGGTTCATCAATAATCACGATCGGGCGGGTTGCCTGCACAAACTCGATTGGCTGGCGCCCGGAGAGCTTGTCGTTTTCCTTGTAAATAACATTGCTCCGGTTCTCCGCCTCCGTGCCGGTGAAATTCTTGCGGAAGGCGTCAATATTAATCACGAGCACCTGGATGGTGTTGCTTGTGGCAAATTGCCGCAGCTTGTTGACCTTTTTCGCGTCGTAAACAAAATGCTCGAACTCCACGTTGTTGAAGAGTGCGCGAAAATGCTCGGCGGTGATTTCCAGGTTCTTCAATACCCCCTCGCGAATCGCCACGCTCGGCACCACAATGATGAATTTTTTAAATCCATACTTCCGGCTCAACTCGAAAATCGTCCGCAGATACACGTAGGTCTTTCCCGTCCCCGTCTCCATTTCCACGGAAAAATGTGGACACCAAAAACTTTGGGCTCCGGCAGTCCAAGTCCACCCCTGCACCTCACCGGCCAGATCGAGGTCGTTTCGCTCCTGCACCCGGCGCAGATTTTCCTGCAGCTTCCCGGGACCGATTTGAAGCTTGTTGCCCACGCCAAGCTCCGTGCGGGCCTGCCCGGAAAAAAGCTCGGTGTCCATCGTCTGGAAAATCACCGAGAAATCCGGTTTCTCCAGCGGTTGCCCGTCGAACAAGTCCACGACGGCATTTACCGCGTCGAGCTGATACTGTTGCTTGGGATCGAACTGGATCTTCACGGCGAAAAAAGAGACATCTGGGGATCGTCTTTGGGATAGCAGCAACCCAGAATCATGAAGCTTCTTCTCATGGCGGGATTCGCCAGATTCCCAGCATACAAGATCAGGTCTTTGTCCCCGGCACAGACCCACTCGAGTTTTTTGCGCACCTGCTCCGCCGCTTTCTCCTCGGACTCCAGACGGTCGCGCTCCTTCCGCCAGAGCTGAAAGAACTCCCAATCGATCACGGACAGCCAGTGATCTTTTCCGATCTCGTCCAGAAATCCGATCCGGAACCGATACGGCACCTTTTCCAATGGCTCCCGGTCGAATCCGTCAAAAAGATCGCCCTGATCCAGCACGGATTGCTGCTGTGGCGTCCACTCGCCTTTGTCGGGAGACACTTCGATATCCAGAATCCGGGAAGGCTTGAAGGCTCCCAACGATTTGTTGGCGGACTCTTGCAATGTCTGAAGCTCCGCGTAGCCACGGAGCAGAGTGGGCCTGATCCATTTTAGGCGGGTATCCCAGTTGCCTTTCTGGGTGTCGATGTGCCCAACTTTTTTCAGTGTGTCCATCAAAGGTCGCCAGCTTTCCGGACGATTGTCTTTGTGCGCCTCGCGCCGTTCAACATCGACCTCAATGATGTCGTATTTCTCGAACTGCTGCCAATTCGGCAGCGTCCGGTAAGGCACGGGATAAAGCCGCACCCACTCGCCGCCTTCCGTGATTCCCGCGCAGCAAACGAGTTCTTTGTATCGGATGCTGACGGATGGATATGCCTTCACCGCCACCATCAGACGCAGCCGGGTTCTGTCGGGGATTGGTGGCACGGGGTTCAATATCGGATATGCTCCACTCGGAGGTTGGAACCGTTCGCACGTTTTTCCATGTCGCGGGCCACTAGGCTCCGGTGGCATTCCTCGGGCTTCCGTTCAAAGCACAGCAGGCAGATTCGGCGATTCTTGGCACAATCGATCAAGGTCAGGATCTCTTCACCGCGCCCGGCAAGCACCTTTTCATACCCTTTCACATACTCCCACCAAGACCCGTTCTCGCGCAAGCGGTCGCGGATCGGCTTTGGCGCTCCCAAGGTCTGCATGTGCAAATAATCGATGCCCTCCTCAGCCAGCAATTCCCGCAATTGGTTCTTTGAGAATCCTCTCTTCCGGCTCAAGGGCATTTGCCGCACATCCACCACCACGTCAATGCGATGGCTTCGCAGCAACTTCAAGAAGGCGGTTGGCTCATTCTGTTCATAGCCGATGGTATAAAACAGTGTTGTCGCCGTGGGACGTCCAACGGGGCGGGTCAACATGCGTTTGGGCTGTGGCAATGTTGCGATCATGGCAAAGATTACACCGTTTTGAAGGCGATCACACCTTTCGTCTTCATCGTCTGCACGGCATTGGTCTTGAGCTGGTCGTTCCCGGCAAAGCCTTCGTCGAGGCAGACCACGCGCTCCGGCTTGCGCGCGGCCATGGATTTGATGACTTCCGGCGTGAGCTTCTTTTCCAGACAGATGAGCATCGCGCCCTCGGCAATGCTGAAAACCGTCTGGCCCGCGAGCGGCAGCGTCTCGATGGGCGTGGTCAGAGGAAAACCGCTCTTGAGCAGGATTTCATACAGCAGGTCCTCCTGCGTCCGCCCGTCCACAATGTGCCGGACGTGCATTTCCAGTTGCTTCTCCACCTCGCCGGGCTCCTTGGGGACATCGGAGTTCCATGTTTTGAAATTTGAACTTCGGAGTTTGAAAACTTTGAAACCGCGATCCGGTTTCCCGCCGGTCTCCAAGGCCAACTTTCCGGCGTCTTCGTCGTTCAACTTTTTGATGACGCGACGCACACGCTCTTTGGTGATGTCGGCAATCGTGAGAAAATCCTTCCGGTCGGTCGGCTCGGGCAGTTGCACGAGGATGAATTTGCGATTGCCGCCGTCTTGCTTGTTCAGGTCGAGCACTGCGTGAGCAGTTGTTCCGCTGCCAGCGAAAAAGTCGAGGACGATGTCATCGTCCTTTGATGTTGCAAGAGCAAGCATACGCTGGACCAAGCGTGTCGGTTTAGGATTGTCAAAAACGCCACCCAACCCTAAGAATTTGAGCTCAGCATTGGCTTCGTGATTATGGCCTACCTCATCATAAGTCCAGATCGTTGTGGGAGTCACGCCTGCCTTTGCCTCTGTTAAAAAGGTTTTTCTCGCCGGCGTTGCGTTACCATCCTCACCAAACCATATTTCATCATCGGCATCTAGTTTCTGTAGTGTTTCAACGGAGAAGCGAGGAAACGTGCCTGGAGGTGGGCTCCAAACAACACCATTTTTAAATTTGTAGTTGAAGTTTGTATCATTTCCGCTTTTTGCCTGTAGTGGCGTTGCCTTCCAAGGCCCCTTTCGATGCCCGTCCGGATTAGTATATGCCGATTCTTGTTCAGCATTACGTGGAAGGAGCATAAGCTTAAATATCTCCCGGTTCCGTGCGTACACTAGAATATGGTCGTGATTGTCAGAAAAGTATTGCGCATCATTGCTGCGCGTGTATTTTTTTTGCCAAACTACATTTGCAATAAAATTCTCTTCTCCAAAAATTTCACTGCAGATCTTTCGCAAATTGTCTGCTTCATGATCATCAATGCTGATGAAAATCACGCCTTGCTCTTGTAGTAGATTTCGCGCCAAAAACAGACGCGGATACATCAAGTTAAGCCATTTGGAATGGAATCTTCCATCAGTCTCTGCGTTTGAATTAAATTTTTTTCCCTCAGCGTCCACTTGTCCTGTGTAGGAAAGATATGTTTCCAAACTTTCCGAGTAATCATCCGGGTAGATAAAATCGTTGCCTGTATTGTAGGGCGGGTCGATGTAAATCATCTTCACCCGACCGAGATATGACTTCTGGAGGAGTTTGAGCACCTCGAGGTTGTCTCCCTCGATGATCAGATTTTGCGTCGCGTCCCATTTAACCGACTGCTCTTTTATCGGAATAAGCGTCGCCCTGCTGGGCTGTTGAATCGTCTTGAAGCAATCTGCTTTCCCTGGCCAGTTCATTCCATACCGCTCCTTGCCTCTATCCAGAATTGCGCCCAAGGTGGTTTGTAGGCGGGCAAAGTCTACCTGGCCACCTTCTGTAAAGACTTCTGGAAATATTCCGCGCAAATGCTCGCGCTTATCGGCAGCAATATCACAGGAGTAAAGATCTAGTTTTTCAGAAAGATCCGACATATGTGGCCTGGGTTGATGTATTTGTATTTAGCACCAAGAATGTCATAAATTTCACAAAGGATCACTAACACCACCCATAGGTTCTGGCGGTTGTATGCCCAACTGTGCCGTGCATTTGTGACCGGCTCAATAGCTTTGTGTATGCGGCGCTCGTCAAGTTCACAAAGCACATTTTATAAAGATTTCTTTCGTTTGTTCTTCAAAGACGGCCACATATTCGGATCTTGCAAGTGAACCATCGTGTAGACGCAGACGCAAGCCTCGCGCGACCTCCGGAACAGAATTGTTCAGTTGTAGTCGCCACATGTGGTTTCCTTGGTACTTCATGCGTAGCACCGTCACCTGTCCATTTGACAAAATAAACCGCATGTCACGAGCGTTGCCACCAGTCGGATCAAGACCGAAAAACAGCCCTTGCTCTGCTTTGAATTCCAGTTCTCTCCCCATTGCCGTGATGTAACCACATTCAATCCAGCATGATGAAGCGAGGGACGGGTCTAACTCGGCGTTATCAGTATCAAGCACCAAGGCCCGTTTCGGCTTCCTTCTCTCTTTTGGCCGGGCAGCTTCATGCTTCATACGAAACCGACGCAGTGCATCGTAGCGACCCTTATAGTCTGCAATTTCAGTGTTGGATGGCTCATGTCCAAGTTTCCAAGTTGTTTTCCACAACCCCATCGCCTGTGAGTAATCAGCTTGATTCTCTGTATGAAAGAATGCGACCCCTTCCGCATTACCGCGCAATCCTGTTTTTGTAAGATTCGCAGAACCAATCATAAAGAACCCCGCTTCCCTATTTACAGAGTCTCCGAAATAGCAAAGCTTTGGATGAAACCTGAGTGCTTTTTTCTGTAAACTCGCAACTTTCAACTGTGCATGCCCTAAATTCTTGAGCAATTCAATCGCCCCCGGTTGAGATATACAATCATCAAGACCTATTAGCCATTTACTTTCACAAATCTGACCATCTCGAAATCCTTCCAGAAGCGTACGGACGCCCGCCACTGTGACATATGCCATAGCGACTTTTATGACATCATACTCACGTTCTTTGGTGAATTTTTTCAAAAATCCTTGAACCGTCTCCGTCGCGGCAGATACGGGAGTTTGAATCAGTGTTGTGCATTTCATAATCTAGCCCCTTTCCTCAAGTTTCTCCATCCCTTCATCCTTGTTCGACCAGCGGAGCGGGCGGATCTTCTCTCCGCCGCCCGCGGATGGCGGCGAGAATCTCCGCCACCGCATCCGCCTTGGGCTTCGATCCCAGGTTGCCTTTGCCATGGACGCGGACGCTCACGGCTCCGGCCTCAAGATCCCGGTTGCCGATGACGAGCATCGTGTGGACCTTCGATTTCTCGGCGTCGGCGATCTTGGCTTTCATGGGATCGGTCGAGAGATCGAGATCGGCGCGAACTTCGTGGGCACGCAGCTCACGGTGGATTTCCTTCGCATAGTCCACAAGCCGCTGCCCGTCGCCGATGGTGATCACGCGGACCTGGTCCGGCGCCAGCCAGAGCGGGAAGTTCCCGGCGTAGTGCTCGATGAGAAACCCGATGAAACGCTCGTGCGTGCCGAGCGGCGCGCGGTGGATGCACAGCGGCGTCTTCTCGGTGTTGTCCTTGTCGCGGTAGACGAGCCCGAACTTTGCGGGAACCGCGAAGTCCACCTGGTTCGTCGCGATCGTGAATTCCTTGCCGATCGCGCTCCAGACCTGGACGTCGATCTTCGGGCCGTAGAAGGCGGCCTCGTCGGCGACCTCGACGTAGTTGATGCCGGATTCGATCAGGACCTTGCGCACCATGTCCTCGGTCTTCTTCCACAGCTCCGGCTCGTTGACATATTTCTTGCCAAGACCATCCGGCGCGGACGTGCTGAAGCGCATCTGGTATTTTTCGAGGCCGAAGATTTGGAAATACTTCAGATACATGTCGTTCACGGCGCGAAACTCATCGGCGAACTGGTCCTCGGTGCAATAGATGTGCGCGTCGTTCATGTTGAGCGAGCGCACGCGCATGAGGCCGAAAAGCTCGCCGCTCTGCTCGTAGCGGTAGCAGGTGCCGTATTCCGCGAGGCGCAGCGGCAGATCGCGGTAGCTGTGCGGCTCCGCGGCAAAAATGCGGTGGTGATGCGGGCAGTTCATCGCTTTGAGGTAGTAGCGGTCGGATGACTCGCCCTCCTTGAGCACCATCGGCGGGAACATCGACTCCGCGTAATACGGCAGGTGGCCGGAGGTCTGATACATTTTCTCCCGGGCGATGTGCGGGGTCTTGACGCGCACATAGCCGGCGGCGAATTCCGTCTCCTTCGCGAGCTTTTCGAGTTCCTCCAAAATCGCGGTCCCCCTGGGCAGCCACAGCGCCAGTCCGGGCCCGACAAATTCGGTGTCCATCGCGAAGAGCCCCATCTCCGCGCCGAGCTTCCGGTGGTCGCGCTTCTTCGCCTCCTCGAGCATGTCGAAGTAGGCCTGCATCTCGGTCTTGTTCTTGAACGCGGTGCCGTAGATCCGCTGGAGCTGCGGGTTGTTCTCGTCGCCCTTGTAATACGCGCTGGCAACGTGGGTGAGCTTGTAGGCCCCGATGTTGCCGGTGCGCATCACGTGCGGCCCGGCGCAGAGGTCGGTGAACCCGCCGTTGCGGTAGAGCGTGATCACCTCGCCGTCCGGGATGTTCTGCACGATATCGAGCTTGAATTTCGAGGCCTCGCCGCGCGGTCCGAGCGCCGCCAGTTCCCCGCGCCCGGCCATGCCGACCGCATCGTCGCGCGAGACCTCGAGCCGCTCGAAAACATGGTTCGCCTTGATCTCGCGCTTCATCTCCTCCTCGATCCGAGAAAAATCCTCGGGCGAGATCCGGTGGGCGAGCTCGACGTCGTAATAAAACCCGGTCTCGACCGGCGGGCCGGCCGCAAATTGGGCTTCGGGCCAGATCTTTAAAATTGCCGTGGCAAGCACGTGCGCGCAGGAATGTCGGATGCGTTCGAGGTCGGTCATGGAACAGAGAAATCAAACACAGAGCGCGCCTGGAGCACAGAGAAAACCGTCCAGCCCGCTATGGATGGCGGTCACGCGGCGCGATCAGCCGGAGTTTCAGTATTCGCCGACATCAATCGGCACTTCCCCACCCACCGCACGCAACCGGGCCGCCCATGCGCTCAGGCTGGCCAGCCGTTCCTCCCCGCTCAGATGCACAGGGCCATAAACAACGTTGGGTGCCAGCACATCCCAGCCGGTGAACCGCAGCATCCCGCGATGGATCGGCCGGAGGATGGCTTCCATTTCCCCGTTGAACCCACCCGACCGATACGCTTCCGCCGGACCACCGGTGGTGACGGAAAGCAGAGCCCGTTTGCCTTTGAACACGCCATTCTCGTAGAAGCGATCCCCCCCGTAGGTGCGCCCCATCGCAAAGACCCGATCCACCCAACCCTTCAAAATCGCCGGGAGGCCGAACCACCAGAGCGGGAACTGCCAGATCATCAGATCGCACGACTCGAGTTTCCGAAGCTCGGCTTCGATGTCGGGGGCGAATCCGGCAGCCTCGGTCGCGTGCATTTCTTCAATCTGCTGTTTGAAGTAATCGGCATTTTTTACCGTCGTGAAATTGCGGCGGTCGGATACCGGATCAAACTTCATCGCGTAGAGGTCGGAGACTTGGACGGAATGCCCTGCGCCGGTCAGCGTCTCCTGTGCTGAGCGGAACATCGCACCGTTGAAACTTTTCGGCTCTGCATGGGCGTTGATGAGGAAGACATTCATGGTTGGCAGAAAATTATCACATTTTCGATAAATGAAAACACGGGAGTTGAGTTCGTACTCAACAGCCGGATGAGCGCCCTCCCCGCTTCATCGCCCTTCGCGAGACATTTTGCGTTCGCTTTTTTGATTGAATGAGTTCCCTCCGCAAAGGAAGCTGCCCGCCTATGAAAACCGATCTCCTTTCCGCCTGCAGGGCAGGGACTGTTGTTTGCGACGGGGCGATGGGAACCCAATTGATTCTCAGGGGCCTCACGGCGGGGGAATGCGGGATGCGCTGGAACGAGGAGCGCGCCCCGGATGTCGAGGCCGTCCACGCCGCGTATGCGGCCGCCGGCTGCCGGCTGATCACCTCCAACTCCTTCGGCGGCACGCGGACGATGCTCGACCGCCACGGGCTGGGCGCACAGGTTTCCAACTGGAACCGCCGGGCCGCCGCGCTCGCCCGCGCGGCCGCCGGCAAGGACGGCTGGGTCTTTGGCGATGTCGGGCCGTTCGGCGATTTTCTTGAGCCGCTGGGCGACATGACGGAGGACGAACTCCAAAAGATTTTCGGCGAGCAGATCGCCGCGCTGGTCGAGGGCGGGGCCGATGCCGTCCTGATCGAAACGATGAGCGATCCCGCCGAGGCGGCCGCCGGCGTTCGCGCGGCGAAATCGGTTTGCGGCCTCCCCGTCGCGGTGACGTATGCGTTCCAAAAAAGCGGCGGCGAATTCCGGACGATGATGGGAACTTCCGCGCGCGAGGCCATGCTGGCCGCGCTCGAGGCGGGGGCGGATATCGTGGGCGCCAACTGCGGAACGGATCTGAATTTGAACGACTACGTTGCGCTGGCCGTGGCGAGCAAGGCGGCGGCGGGAGAGGCCCCGGCGATATTGCAACCCAACGCCGGAGCTCCGAAGCCCGCTACGGAGGGTGTCCGGTATGACGCGACGCCGGATGAGATGGCGGAGACCGCGCTTCGCCTGCGCGGGGCCGGCATCTCGATCATCGGGGGCTGCTGTGGCACCACTCCGGCACACCTGGCCGCCATGTCACGGGCGCTGGCCTGATGTGAAAGATCAGGTAGAGATCGAAGTCGAGTCCGGCGGCAGAATCCGCCGGCATGTCGCTGGCGGGCTCGGACGGACGCTGGCAGAAATTCTGGCGGACGCGGGCTATCCGCTGAACACGCGCTGCAACCAGCGGGGGCTCTGCCGCGGATGCCATGTGGTGCTCGAAGGCG